>CAMDEB010000211.1 GCA_945893085.1 Rhodoplanes serenus
GTCCTTCGGACGGCTATGCCCGGCCATGACGAAAGAATAAAGGGAACGCCGATGATCTCCAGCCGCGATCGAATTCTGACCACCCATGTCGGCAGCCTGCCGCGCAACGAGGCGTTGTCCGACCTGCTGATGCTGCGGGAGGAGGACAAGGCCTACGACGCCAAGGCGTTCGACGCCGAGATGGACAAGGCGGTCCGCCATGTCGTCGATCAGCAGCGGGCCGCCGGGATCGATATCGGCAACGACGGCGAGCAGCAGCGGGTCGGCTTCCAGACCTACGTGCCGCAGCGCATGTCCGGCTTCGCCGGCGTGTCGAAGCGGCGGCGCGGCCAGGAATTCGAGGAGTTTCCGGAGCTGGTCGCCTACCTGATGCGCCGCTTCCCCAACCCGACCAAGGGACAGCAGGGCGCGCCGGAGGCACAGGCCGAGCTGAAGTATCTCGACATGAAGCCGATCGAGAGCGAGCTCGCGCGCTTTCAGAAGATCGCGGGCGCCGGCGCGTTCTCGGAATCGTTCATGACCGCGGCCTCGCCCGGCATCATTTCCAGCACCATGCTCAACGCCTATTACGATTCCCACGACGCCTATCTCGACGCCATCGCCCGCGAGATGAAGAAGGAATACCAGGCCATCCACAAAGCCGGGCTGATCCTGCAGATCGACGCGCCCGACCTGGCGATGGATCGCACCATGATGTTCCGCGATCTCTCCGACTCCGATTTCGTCAAGATGTGCGAACGCCACGTCGCCGCGATCAACAAGGGCATCGAGGGCATCCCGCGCGACCGGGTGCGGCTGCACGTCTGCTACGGCAACTGGGAGGGCCCGCACATCCACGACATCCCGCTGGAGAAGATCCTGCCGGCGCTCTACACCGCGAACGTCGGCGCGCTCACCATTGAGTTCTCCAATCCGCGCCACGCTCACGAATATTCGGCGCTGAAGAAGCACAAGCTGCCGGACCACATGCTGCTGATCCCGGGCGTGGTCGAGACCACCTCGAATTTCGTCGAGCATCCGGAGGTGGTGGCGCGGCGGATCGAGGAGGCGGTGTCGGTGGTCGGCGATCGCGAGCGGATCATCGCCTCGACCGATTGCGGCTTCGGCACCTTCACCAAGCGCGAATGGGTGATCGAGCCGGTGGTTTGGCTCAAGCTGAAATCGATCCGCGAGGGCGCCGATATCGCGTCGGCGCGGCTTTGGGGCAGGAAGGTGGCGTAACACCCCGTGTGAGAAAAGCTCTATAATCGGCCCACACCAGCCGGCCCGGCCGGCCACGAAGCATTCGAGGAGACACCCATGGACGACATCACCAAGCGCGAACCGGTGCAGGTGCGGGCCGAGGACATCAACCCGCGCTACAACTGGGGCCGCGCGCTGCCGGCGCTCGGCATCATGGGGGTGGATTTCGAGGAGCGCGTCGACTACCGGCGGCTGCACAGATACCGGCTCGGCCGCGCCCGCCAGGCGCTGGAGAACTCCGAGCTCGGCGCGCTGCTGGTGTTCGACGTCAACAACATCCGCTACCTGACCTCGACCAAGATCGGCGAATGGGAGCGCGACAAGCTTTCGCGCTGGGCGCTGCTGACGCGCGGCGGCGAGCCGATCATCTGGGACTTCGGTTCCGCGGCCGTGCATCACAAGCTCTATGCGCCCTGGCTGCTGCCGGAGAATTGCAAGGCCGGGCTGGTTGGCCTGCGCGGCACCGTCGCGCCGCAGTTCGGCCTGATGAAGCGCCACGCCGAGGAGATCGCCTCGCTCATTCGCGACGCCGGCTTCGGCAACATGCCGGTCGGCGTCGACATCATCGAGCCACCGATGATGTTCGAGCTGGAGAAGACCGGGCTGAAGGTCAAGGACGGCCAGCAGGTGATGCTGGAGGCGCGCGAGTTGAAATCCGCCGACGAGATCGCGCTGCTCAACCGCGCCGCCGCGATGGTCGACGGCGCCTATCAGCTCGTCAACGACATGCTCAAGCCCGGCGTGCGCGAGAACGATGTCGTCGCCGAGGTCAACAAGTTCCTCTACACCCACGGCTCCGACGACGTCGAGGCGATCAACGCCATCTCCGGCGAGCGCTGCAACCCGCATCCGCACAACTTCACCGACCGCATGATCCGCCCGGGCGACCAGGCGTTCTTCGATATCCTGCAGAGCTTCATGGGCTACCGCACCTGCTATTACCGCACCTTCAACGTCGGCCGCGCCACCGACTCGCAGCGCGACGCCTACAAGCAGGCGCGCGAGTGGCTCGACAACGCCATGGCGCGGATCAAGCCGGGCGCGTCGACCGCGCATATCTGCGAGGTGTTCCCCAAGGCCGGTGAGTTCGGCTTCCCCGACGAGATGTCGGCCTTCGGCCTGCAATTCGCGCACGGGCTCGGCTTGGCGCTGCACGAGCGGCCGATCATCAGCCGCGTGGTCTCGATGGATCACCCGACCGAGATCAAGGAAGGCATGGTGTTCGCGATCGAGACCTACTGCCCGGCGACCGACGGCTATTCCGCCGCTCGCATCGAGGAGGAGGTCGTGGTCACCAACAACGGCTGCCGGGTGATCTCGCTGTTCCCGGCCGAGGAGCTACCGATCTCGCACAGGTACTAAAGCCAACTCCGCCCTCATCCTGAGGAGCGCCCGCAGGGCGCGTCTCGAAGGACGAGGGCGGCCACCGCCGTTGCGGCCATCCTTCGAGACGCATCGCCATGGAGGCGATGCTCCTCAGGATGAGGCCAGGAGAGAGGAAGAGGCTGGCTATGAAAACTGCATCTCTCGCCGCAGCAATCACCGGAGTCGTTCTCATGACGCAGGGCGCTTCCGCCGCCGACATCAATGTGTTCCTCACCGGCGCGGCGAAACGCGCCTACGAAACGCTCGCGCCGCAATTCGAGCGCGCCACCGGGCACAAGCTCATCACGCAGTCCGGGCTACCTCCCGACCTGATCAAAAAGGTCGACGCCGGCGAGCCGTTCGACGTCATCATTCTGTCCTACGACGTCGAAGGCCTGATCAAGCAGGGCAAGCTGGCGGCGGGCTCGCGCACCGTGCTGGGAAAAATCGGCATTGGCGTTGCCATAAAACAGGGCGCACCGAAGCCGGACTTCAGCACGGTCGAGGCGTTCAAGCGTTCGCTGCTCAACGCGAAATCGATCGCGACATCGGGCGAAGGCACCAGCGGGCGCTACGTCGCCTCGCTGCTCGACCGATTGGGTATCGCCGATCAGGTCAAGCCCAAGATCAAGTCGGGCGGCGCCGGCACCTCGGCGCGGCTGGTGTCCCAAGGCGAGGTGGACTTCGTGGTGTCGGGCCTTCCCCCGCTCGTCGGCACCCCCAACATCGAATGGCTCGGCTACCTGCCGGACGAGATCAACAGCTGGATCAACTTCACCGGCGCGCTCAGCCCCACAGCCAAACAGCCGGACGCCGGGCGCGCGCTGTTGAGCTTCCTGACGACGCCGGCCGCCGCTGCGGTGTTCAAGGACAACGGCCTGGAACCGGCCACGCCTTGAGAGCGAGCGACTGATGGCGCCTTACGTCCCCAAATACGTCCGGCCCGAGGACGCCGCGGCGAGCCGGGCGCAGATGAAGCGCCGGCTGATCTGGATCGCGGTGCTCATTCCGCTCGCGTTCGCGTTCCTGATGTACGGCTACAGCGACATGGCGCCGGGGCCTCTTCGCAACGGGATCATCACGCTCGATCGTGCGCTCGGCTATCCGATTTTGTGGCTCATCGACGCGATCGCGCGCTAGCCAACGGGCGGTGGATTACCGCGGAAACCGCGCGACCGAATCCACGCACTTTGATACTTCTACGTCATGAACAGCGTCTCGCAGCGCGTCGCCGCGCAATATGAGAAGCACATCTATCCGCCACCGCTCGACGATCTGAGCGGCAAGGCCGCACGCGACAAGACCGAACGCGGCGATCCCAAATACTTCGCGGCGCATCTGTGGCCGGAGGGGCCGCCGCGCAACAACCTGCGGATCCTCTCGGCCGGTTGCGGCACCAGCCAAGCCGCCCACGTCGCCTACAACAATCCCGACGCTTCGGTGACCGGCGTCGATCTCTCGGAGGCGAGCCTCGCCCACCAGAAATATCTCGCCGAGCGGCACGGGCTGAAGAACCTCCGGCTCGAGCGCATGGACGTGGTGGACCTCGCAGGTTCGGCGGACCGATATGACCTCATCATCTGCACCGGGGTGCTGCACCACATGGAGCGGCCGCAGGACGGGCTGAAGGCGCTGGCATCGGTTCTTTCCCCGCGCGGCGCGATCTACGCGATGGTCTATGCGTCGGCGCGGCGCGCCGGCGTGTATTTTCTGCAGGACCTGTTCCGCCGCCTCGGCGTCGCCCAGGACGCCAGCGGCATCGCCTTCGTCCGGAAGGTTCTGCAGGAGCTGCCGCAGCACCACTACGCCCGCTGGTTCCTGCCGGGGCCCGGCGTACAGATCGAAGATGCGGAACTGGTCGATATTTTCCTGCATGTGCAGGATCGCGCCTATTCGGTGCAGGAGGTGCTGGACCTGATTTCCGGGGCGGGGCTTGCGTTCCAGGGCTGGAACGACAACGGGCTTTACACGCGCCACGCCCAGATCGATCCGGCGTCGGCGCTGTGGTCGCGGCTCGATGGCGCGACCGAGCAGGTCGAGGCGAGCGTCGTCGACAGCTTCACGCTGCACAACATGCGGCACAGTTTCGTGGCGCGGCACCCGAGCGAGGATGCGCCGTGGCGCATCGGCTTCGACGGCAAGGAATGGCTCAAGTACCGGCCGGTCCTGCACCCCTCCCTGACGCCGCTCGGCGGCGGGAATTTCCGACGCGGCCAATTCCAGTTCAGCCTGCCGCCGCAGGAACAGCAATTCCTGCAAGCGTCGGACGGGCGCGCGTCGATCTCGGCCATCATCGCCGCGGCGGGCCAGTCCGCCGGAGCGGAGCGGCGCGAACTGGCCCGCGCCTTCTATCAGCGCATGTGGCGCCTCGGGCACCTGTTCTATCGCACCGGCTGATTGGCAGCGCCCCTGTCACGGAACTGTCATCGCTGCTCGATTATCGTTCCCCGCGCCAAAGGGGATCGAATTCCATGTCGTCTTTCTTCAAGCTCTCGGCCGCCGCATCGGCGCTCGCCATCTCGTCCAGCGTGGCTCTCGCCGAAGCCGCCATACGCGAATTCAGCGCCGATGATACACTGCTGGCGCTCGGCTCCTTCACCTTCGAGAACGGCAAGACGATGAGCCTTTCCGTCGGCATCGGCAGCGGCGCATTCCGCCATCCGAGCGATCCGCCGAACGTGATCTGGACGCTGGGCGACCGCGGACCGAATTTCGCCTGCAGCGAAGCGAAAGCGGTGGTGGGCAGCGAGTTCGCCGCCTGTCGCGGCCTGTCGCCGCCCGGCCGCGTCTACCTCACGCCATCCTATACGCCGTCGATCTACCGCGTGATGCTGCTGGAGGACGGCCAGTTCCGCGTCACCGACGTCCTCACGCTGAAGGACCGCGACGGCCGGCCGCTCAACGGCATGCCGAACCCGCTCAAGACCGCCACCACCGAGACGCCGCTCGACGGCAAGGGCATGAAGCTTCAGCAGGACGTCCACGGCATCGACGCCGAGGGCATCGTCCGGCTGTCCGACGGCACGTTCTGGATCAGCGACGAGAACGGTCCATCGCTGATGCATTTCAGCGCCGAGGGTCGGATGATCGCGCGGCACGTTCCGCGCGGCACCGAGGGCGACTATGCCGGCGCGCGCTACGAAACCGTCGGCTCGCTGCCGCCGATCCTGACCAAGCGCCAGGCCAACCGCGGCATCGAGGGCGTCGCGATTTCGCCCGACGAGCGCTTCCTCTACACCATCGTGCAGAACCCGCTGGCGAACCCGGACACCGCCGCCTACCGGCAGGCCCGCAACACCCGCATCTTCAAGTTCGAACGCGCGACCATGAGCGTGACCGGCGAATACGTCTACACGCTGGACAACCCGCAGAGCTTCCGCCGCGATCCCTCGAACGCGCAGAACGATCCGCGCATCAGCGAGTTGATGGCGATCGGGCTCGACCGCCTGGTCGTGCTGGAGCGCACCGAGCAGACCACCAAGCTGCACGAGGTCGAGCTCGCGGGCGCGACCAACATTCTGAACAGCAAGTGGGACGATGTCGCGACCAAGCCGTCGCTTGAGCAGAGCGACGCCGCGAGCGTCGGCGTCACGCCGGTGAAGAAGACGCTCCGCTTCGACACCGGGGACTTTCCCTCGATCGTAGGCAAGACCGAGGGCATGACGCTGCTCGGCGACGGCGCGCTGGTCATCATCAACGACGACGACTTCGGCATCACCGGCCAGCGCACCCAGATCGTGGTGGTGCGCGGCACCGGAATCGAGCGGCGATAACGCTGCCGCGCTCGCTGACGAGATTATTACCTCGTAGAGCGAGTTTAAACCGGCAGCGATTTGCTCATGTTCCCCAAGGTCACTGGATTGAGAAGCATCGGCGGTGACCTCTCCCGATGGCAGAGGCAGCCGGAGAGCGAGAGCGCAGCTCAGGTCTCGACTTCTTCGCTCTTCACGATCGAGAAGAACGCCGCCGGCTGGATCGGCTGGAAGCCCATCGGGGTCGTGATGCCGAGCACCAGCACGCGGATGATGTTGTAGATGCCCTTGAAGCCCTTGGCCTTGGAGAGCTCGTTGCCCTGCACGTGGGCCATGGTGGCGCCGATGCAGGCGGTCGGATTGTTCTCTTCGACGTTGACCTTGTTTATCGCCGCGGTGAAGTCGCCGTCGAACACTACGACAAACCGCTCCATCTTCTGCTGCGTGTCGCAGATGACCGTGGCGCCCACCTGAATGTCGGCTTTGGACTTATCACCGGCGGCAGCCGGACCGACGAGGCACAGGCAGAACAGCAGGACACGGAGTGCACCACTCATGTGAACCTCCTCAGCCGAGAGTGCGTCGCGAACATCCGCATTCGCTTGGCCGCCCCTGCCTCCCTTAAATCAAGAAGCATGCCAAGGCTACGGAGGTTCCGTGGCACCATGGTCTGCCCAACTTCTTTACCAACCGTTAACCACTCGAAAAACCCAGGCGCATATGGAGTCCGGTTCCACTGCACGGCAGGGCTGGCGGCCCCCTCAGGCGCGGCGGCGGGCCAATCGGATGGACTGGCACTCGCCGGAAAACGAATCGGTGCTGCCTTCGAAAGCGGCAGCGGCGCCGACACGCAGCGGCCTCGGGGCGGTATCGCGATCACAGCCGCTCAAATGCGCCGCACTGGAACCAGCCGCGCGGATCATCGCGATGAATCCAGCCCTTGTTGCGCCATATCGACAACGGCTGGCTGGCGCTGACGCCGAAGTAGTTCAGCGACCAGTCACGGCCCTTGGGTGACAGCTTGGCGCGCTTGAACCAGTTTGCCGGAAACTCCTTGCGGCAATCGGTCATGTACTTGCCGCAGAACACGCCGAGCGCCAGCATTCGCTGCGGTGTCAGTTGCGGCTTGAATCCGGGATCGAAATCGCGCCCGGCCGGGGCGACGCGCTCATAGCGGTAGCGCTTCTGCATCTTGTCAGTGGCGATGACGACCTTTGCGCGGCGCGGGCGCTGCGTCTTCTTCTTTCGCTTCACTCAGCCAATTCCCATCGCTTGATCGAACGCGGCCTTC
>CAMDEB010000212.1 GCA_945893085.1 Rhodoplanes serenus
CGGCCGCAACGTGCGCATCGACACCCGCTGGGCCACGACCGATGCCGCCGAGATTCGCCGGCACGCGGCGGAATTGGCCGCGCACGCGCCGGACGTCATCCTGGCCCATGGCGCGGTCGTGGGGCCGTTGCTGCAGGTGACCCGCACCGTGCCGATCGTATTCCCGGTCGTGGTCGATCCGGTCGGCGCTGGTTTCGTCGACAGCCTGGCGCGGCCGGGCGGCAACGCCACCGGGTTCATGGGTACCGAATACAGCATGGCCGGGAAACGACTGGAGCTGCTCAAGCAGATCGCGCCCGGCGTGACCCGAGTAGCGGTCCTTCGGGATCCCACCCAAGGCTCCGGAACCGCCCAGTTCGGCGCCATCCAGACCGTAGCGCCGTTGCTCAGGGTGGAGGTGAACCCGGTCAATGTGCGCGACGCCGACGAGATCGAGCGCGCCGTCGCGGCCTTCGCGCGCTCTCCGAATGGCGGCCTCATCGTGACGGGGAGCGGGTTGGCGAATGTTCATCGCGATCCGATCATCACGCTGGCGGCCCGGCACAAGCTGCCCGCGGTCTATTTCGAACGTAACTTCGTCGCCGCCGGCGGCCTGATCTCCTATGGGGCTGATTTCGTCGACCAGTACCGGCGCGCGGCCGGCTATGTCGACCGCATCCTCAAGGGCGAGAAGCCGGCCGACCTGCCGGTGCAGGCGCCGACCAAGTATGAGTTGGTGATCAACCTCAAGACCGCCAAGGCGCTCGGTCTCGACTTGCCCTCGTCGCTGCTCTCGACCGCCGACGAGGTGATCGAATGAAGCGACGCGCGTTCATCACGCTGCTTGGCGGCGCGGCGGCAGCTTGGCCGCTCGCCGCGCGGGCGCAGCAACGCAAGCTCTGGCACGTCGGCTTCCTGTCCGGCCGCGCGCGGCCCCAATCGATCGAAGGCGACGCGCACGGCGCGTTCCTTCAAGGCATGCGTGCGCTCGGGTACGAGGAGGGGCGGGACTTCGTCGTCGAGTGGCGCTTCGCCGGTGGCGACTTTCAGCGCCTGCCAGCTTTGGCGGCGGAGCTGATCGCCTTGAAGGCCGATGTGCTCGTCACGTCGCCCGCGATCGCGACGCGCGCGGCGCAGCAGGCGACGTCGACCATTCCGATCGTGTTTGCCTATGTCTCGGACCCGGTCGCTTCGGGACTGGTGAAGAGCCTGGCGCAGCCCGGCGGCAACGTGACCGGGCTCGCCGTTCAGCAGACCGACGTTGCGCCAAAGCAGTTGCAACTGCTGAAGCAGACGCTGCCGCGCTTTGCGCGCGTTGCCGTGCTGTCCAATCCATCGAATGCCGGCAGCGCCGTGTTGGTTAGAAGCGTCCACGCGGCGGTGGAGCACACCGGCCTTGGATTGGTGCCGCTAACCGCAACGACGCTGCCGGAGATCAGGACCGCCATCGCCGACCTCAAGACTCAAAACGCCGACGCGCTCATGTCATTGCCCGATCCGTTCTTTGCCTCGCAGCGGCGGCAGATCGCCGAGATCGCGATCGAGCATCGCATGCCGACGATGTTCGGCGATCCGGATTACGTCGAAGCCGGCGGGCTGATGAGCTACGGCGACCGGCTCGCAAGCTTCATCCGCCAGACCGCGTATTACGTGGATCAGATTTTCAAGGGCACCAAACCGGCGGACCTGCCAGTGCAGCAGCCGATCAAGTTCGAGCTGGTCATCAATCTGAAAACAGCCAAGGCCATCGGTGTGGAGATCCCGGCCATCCTGCAGGCCGTCGCCGACCAGGTGATCGAATGAAGCGGCGCGCGCCATGACCACGCGGCCGCACGTCGTCATCGTCGGCGCCGGCTTCGGCGGCGTCGAAGCGGCGCGCGCGTTGAGCCGCCGGCCGGTCGACATCACCATCGTCGACGCCAACAACCACCATTGCTTCCAGCCGCTGCTCTACCAGGTGGCGACCGCGTCGCTGTCGCCCGCCGACATCGCCTGGCCGATCCGCGGCATCTTTCGCCATCGGCGCAACGTGAGCGTCGTGCTGGGCAGGGTGACCGGCGTCGATCGCGCGGCGCGCACCGTGCAAACCGACTTCGGCGCCATCGCCTACGATTATCTGATCCTGGCGACCGGCGCGACGCACTTCTATTTCGGCCATCCCGAATGGGAGGCGTTCGCGCCCGGCTTGAAACGGATCGAGGACGCGACCCGCATCCGCCGCCAGATCCTGCTGGCGTTCGAGCGCGCCGAAATCAGCACCGACGAGCAGCAGCGCCGGCGCCTGATGACCTTTGCCATCGTCGGCGGCGGGCCGACCGGCGCGGAAATGGCGGGCGCCATCGCCGAGATCGCGATGCACACGCTGAAGTCGGATTTTCGCCGCATCGATCCGCGCCGCTCGCGCATCCTGCTGATCGAGGCGGGGCCGCGCATTCTCGGCGCGCTGCCGACCGCGCTATCGGATTATGCGCGCAAAAGTCTCGAACGGATCGGAGTCGAGGTCAGGACCAATGCCATGGTCACCGCCTGCGACGCCAACCGCGTCGTGCTGGGCGACGAACGCATCGAAGCGGCGACCGTGATCTGGGCGGCCGGCGTCGCGGCGTCGCCGGCCGCGGCGTGGCTCGGCGCCGAGCACGACCGGGCCGGGCGGGTGAAAGTGGCGCCCGACCTGTCGGTGCCCGGCAGCCCGAAGATTTTCGCGATCGGCGACACCGCCGCGGTCGATACCGCGGGCCAGCCGGTTCCCGGCATTGCGCCGGCGGCGAAGCAGATGGGCCAATACGCCGCCCGGGTGATTGCCGCCGCCGTCGAAGGCGGCGTGAAGCCCGCGCCGTTCCGGTACCGGCACTACGGCAACTTCGCCACCATCGGACGCCGGGCCGCGATCGCCGATTTCGGCCGCTTCAGCATGCAGGGCACGACGGCGTGGATGCTGTGGTGCATCGCGCACATCTATTTCCTGATCGGCGCGCGCAACCGCCTGATGGTCGCGCTCACCTGGATCTGGAACTACGCGACGCTGAAGCGCGGAGCGTTGTTGATCACGAGGGGGTAGGGACGCCCGTTCTCAAAACATATTTCGGATCGCCTGCTGCGCACCGAGCAGCAGCAGGCCGATGAAAAACCAGCGCCGGAATGTCTCGGGGCTCGCGCTCAGCCGGATCCGTTGTCCGAGCGCCATGCCCAAAAGCGCCGGCAGCACCGCGAGCATCGAGCCGGCCGCATTGCCGAGCTGCATGACGCCGTCGCGCCAGAGGATCGCCGCCAGCGCCACCGTCGACACGGTGAAGGAAATTCCCAGCATCTGCACCAGCTCGTCCTTGTTCAGGCCGATCGCCTGGAAGTACAGCCCGGCCGGAATGACGAACACGCCGGTGGCGCCGGCGATGAATCCGGTCGCAAGCCCGACCGGAAACGACAGCCACGGCTCGGCGCGGCGCGGCACCGAGAACCGCACCGCGGTCAGACCGAGCGCGGCGTAGACCACCAGCGCGACGCCGAGACCGAACGCCGCGTAACGCGAGTTCGCACTGGTCAGAATGCCGCCGCCGAGCCAGACCCCGACGGCGCTGCCGACCAGCACCAGCCACAGCCGCCGAACCAGCGGAATCAGGTAAGGGCCGACGAACATCTGCCAGAGGTTGGTGATCAGCGACGGGAAGATCATCACCATCGCCGCCTGCGCCGGCGGCATCGCCAGCGCCAGCAGCCCGATGGCGATGCTCGGCAGGCCGAGACCGATGGCGCCCTTGACGAAGCCCGCCAGCAGAAAGGTGGCGATCGTCATCGCGACCAGGCCGATTGAAATGTCCATCGTCCGATCCTGGTCGGATTTGCGCCCGGCAACAATGCGTCATGTGCGAAGGATGATGACGCGTGGGGTGAAGTGAAAATCCCACACCGTCATGCCCGGCCTGGTGCCGGGCATCCACGCCTTACTTTGTCGCCAAGACGTGGATGGCCGGGACATAGGCGAGCGAAGCGACGCCGTCCTTCGGACGGCTATGCCCGGCCATGACGGCGGAAACAGCCGTGCGCTTCAAATGGAAACCACCGCTTCGCGAATACAAAAAGCCCGGCGCTGGGGCCGGGCTTTCGCGAATTCTTTCAAATGGCCGGCTGCAAGCAAACGCCGACAGCCGACAATTTGGAATCCGTTATCTCACTTTGAGATTTTCAGCGGATTCCTTGCCGCGATTGGCCACCACTTCGTATTCGATCTGCTGGCCTTCATTGAGGTTGCTGAGCCCGGCGCGTTCCACCGCCGAGATATGGACGAACACGTCCTTGCCGCCGCCCTGAGGTTGGATAAATCCATAACCCTTCGTCGCGTTGAACCACTTCACAGTGCCTGTAGCCACAGTAAGTCTCCGAGGTTTAGATACCAAAAGCCGACACACGAGTGTCGGGGTGACAGCTCGTAGAGGCACCCTTACATACTCCCAAACAGCCCCGCCCGCTACCCCAGTGCGACACCGGCACGACCGTGCCAGCCTGGCGGGAACTTTTATTAAATTAGCCAAAAAGTCGGCATCCATGACCGCAGCCAGCCCGACCGCCCCGGAAAACCGTCTCGCCGGCGAGACCAGTCCCTACCTGTTGCAGCACAAGCAGAATCCCGTGGCGTGGTGGCCCTGGGGGCCCGACGCGCTGGCCGAAGCCAAGCGCACCGGACGGCCGATCCTGCTGTCGGTCGGCTACGCCGCCTGCCACTGGTGCCACGTCATGGCGCACGAAAGTTTCGAAGACGCAGCCACCGCGGCGGTGATGAACGAGCTGTTCGTCAACATCAAGGTCGACCGCGAGGAGCGGCCCGACATCGATCAAATCTACATGGCGGCGCTGCATCATCTGGGCGAGCAGGGCGGCTGGCCGCTGACCATGTTCCTCACTCCCGACGGCGAGCCGGTGTGGGGCGGCACGTATTTTCCGCCGACCTCGCGCTACGGCCGGCCGGCGTTCACCGACGTGCTGCGCGAAGTGTCGCGGCTGTTCCGCGAGGAGCCGGCGAAGATCCAGCAGAACCGCGACGCGCTGATGGAGCGGCTCAAGGAACGCGCGCGGCCGGCGGGCAAGGTGACGATCGGCTTGGCCGAGCTCGACCAGGTCGCCCGCCAGATCGCCGGCGCGATCGGTCCGGTGCACGGCGGCATGCGCGGCGCGCCGAAGTTTCCGAACTGCGGGCTGTACGAGCTGCTGTGGCGAGCCGGCGTGCGCAACAACGACGAGCGGTTCCTCAAGCTCATTGAGCTGACGCTCGAGCGCATCAGCGAGGGCGGCATCTACGATCATCTCGGCGGCGGCTTCTCGCGCTATTCGGTCGACGAGAAGTGGCTGGTGCCGCATTTCGAGAAGATGCTCTACGACAACGCCCAGCTCCTGCCGCTGTTGGCGCTCGCGCATCAGCACAGCGGCAATCCGCTGTACCGCGAACGCGCCCGCGAGACCGTGCTGTGGCTGATGCAGGAGATGACGCTGTGGGAGCGCGCGTTCTGCGCCTCGCTCGATGCCGACTCCGAGGGCGAGGAGGGCAAGTTCTACGTCTGGTCGCGCGCCGAGATCGCGGCCGAGCTGGGCGACGAGGACGCGGCTTTTTTCGCGCAGCACTACGACGTCTCCGACGCCGGGAATTTCGAAGGCCACAACATCCTCAACCGGCTGGCGCGCGTGCCGCGCACGGCCGACGACGAGACGCGGCTTAAAGTCTTGCGCGACAAGCTGCTCGCGGTGCGATCGAAGCGCGTCCGCCCCGGTCTCGACGACAAGGTGCTGGCCGACTGGAACGGCATGATGATCGCGGCATTGGTCAACGCCGGCACCGTGCTCGGCGAGCCGTCGTGGCTCGACATGGCGGCGCGCGCCTTCGACGCCATCGTGCGCGAGATGACCCGCGACGACCGGCTCGGCCATTCCTGGCGGCAAGGCCGCTTGCTGTTCCCCGGGCTTGCCTCCGATTTCGCCGAGATGATCCGCGCGGCGCTCGCGCTCTATGAAGCGACCGGCACGAAAGGTTATCTCGACACCGCCGTGGCGTGGCAGCGCGCGTTCGACCGCCACTATTCCAACGCCCAGACCGGCGGCTACTACCTCACCGCCGACGACGCCGAGGGCCTGGTGGTGCGGCCCGGCTCGACCAGCGACGACGCCACGCCGAACCCGAACGGCATCGCGGCGCAGAATCTCGTTCGCCTGGCGGCGCTCACCGGCGACGCGCAATGGCGCAGCCGCGCCGACACGCTGATCGAGGGTGTGTTGTCGGGCGCTGCGGAGAACCTGTTCTCGCACGCCGCGCTGCTCAACGCGCTCGACATGCGGCTGAACGCGGCCGAGATCGTGGCGACCGGTCCCGAGCACGCCCGCTTCGCCGCCGCGGCGCTGAAGCTTCCGTTCCTCAACCGGATCGTGCTGCGCGCGCCATCCGCGGATGCGTTACCGGCGTCGCATCCGGCGCAGGCCAAGCTTGCAGCGGGACCGGACAGCGCGGCGTTCGTCTGCGTCGGCGAGCGCTGCTCGCTGCCGGTGATCAATCCTGAGAAGATCGCGGAGGCGGTCGCGGCGATCAAGGCGTAGTCGATCCACCGTCATGCCCGGCCTTGTGCCGGGCATCCACGCCTTTTTAGGCAGCGAAGCAAGACGTGGATGGCCGGGACATAGGCGAGCGAAGCGACGCCGTCCTTCGGACGGCTATGCCCGGCCATGACGTGCGGTGAGGGTGGCTGCCTCCCGGCAGATAAATCCCGGCGGGCACTGCGGGCGGCGCGGTGGCGCACGACGCGGCGGCGCGGCGCGGCGCGCCGGCTTCGCGGCCTGCGGCTCGGCCGCCGCGTTCGGCCCGCTCCACAGCACCGGAATCCAGTTCGCGAGGTGCGCCCGCGCCTCGGCCTCGGTGCCGTTGCGGGCGAGCGTGGTGAGGCGGAATTTCACGAACTTGTTGCGCAGCGCGGTCACGCACAGGAAGCCGTCCTGGGGCTTGGCGCCATCGCGCGTCATGGGGAACGCGGCGCACTGGAACCGCGTCACCTTCTTCGCATCTTCGATGGTGAAGTTGCGCCGCAGATAGACCTGGGCGTAGGGGCCGCGCGGATAGGCGAGAAACACATCCTCGCGCGAGCGCTCGAACTCGGCCCGCACGATCGCCGATTTGGCATCGTCGGGGATCGCCGCGCGCTTGAGGTCGTAGGCGAAGACGTCGAGCTTCCAGCCCGGCTGCGAGTAATCCATGCCGTAGCCGAGCCCCGGCGTGGTCCGCTCCAGGTTGGTGGAGTCGTTGAGCGCGAAGCCGCCGACCTCTTCCGGGAACTTCAGCCCGTAGACCGTGACCGGGGGGATCGCGAACGCCGCCGTTGCGCCAAGTGCGCCGATCACGACGGCAATCGGAACAGTCCAGGCAAATCGCATCAGGTGTTCATGGATTCAAAGAATTCGCCATTGGTCTTGGTGTTACGCAACTTGTCGAGCAGGAAATCAATCGCATCCATGGTTCCCATCGGGTTAAGAATGCGGCGCAATACGTACATTTTCTTGAGCTGATCCGGCGCCACCAGCAGCTCTTCCTTGCGCGTGCCGGAGCGGGTGATGTCCATCGCCGGGAAGGTGCGCTTGTCGGCAACTTTTCTGTCCAAAATAAGTTCGGAATTGCCGGTGC
>CAMDEB010000213.1 GCA_945893085.1 Rhodoplanes serenus
AACTCTAGGGAACAACCGATAGAGACCAACGAATATCAATCGGTCGATGGTACTGAAGGAAAGTTTCTTTGGGGCAGCCCGCCGCAGGACGTTTATTTGCTGCCGCAATGTCCAAATCTCTGCCTCAAGCGTTGCCCGCGACCGGAGCAGATCGACGACCGTCCAACCAATAAGTCTGCAAAGATCCCTCATCCCACAACAGGATTGCCTGATTCTCGATCAACTACCAGCCGGATAAGGTTTACGAGAGGGAAAACGGTTTATTTTTGTTTCTGACCCGTTGAAACCTAAGACCGACCGACACGCTCGGTCTTCACCTACTAACATTCTTATTCCATGGGCGCCGGAAGATTGACCTGGCGCCGATCGGCGCAGAAACCCCCTCGCCGAAACACAATCCCGTTGACAGGCGTACCGATACACTTCTAAAATTTTTTTTCTCGTCTGAAAGAACAGTCACTTTGCCACGTCATCTTTCAGGGCACGAGTGAGGAGGATCCTATGTTGGATTTTCGCGTCGTTCTTGGCAGCATGCTGGCAGTAATCCTGGCGACGTCTTCGGTCGCTGCATTCCCTGACAAGCCGATTACCGTCAATGTTTGTCAGCCAGCGGGCGGCGGCACCGATCGCAACCTGCAGGCGCTCGTTCCGTTCGCAGAGCGGAATCTCGGCCAGCCCTTCATCGTCCAGTATCGGGCGGGCGCGGGCGGTACCCTTGCGATGCAGGAAATCAAGGCGGCGCCCAAGGACGGGCACACCCTGGCCTTCTGTGACACCGGCGGCACGCTGTTCGGCCCGATCGCACAGAACATTGCTTTCGGCCCGAATGACGTCATTCCGATTGCTCAGGTCACAGAAGTTCCGTGGGTTTTCACCGTTCATGCCTCGACGCCCTACAAGTCAGTTCAGGACGTGATCGACGCAGCCAAAAAAGCACCGGGCCAGATAAAAGCGTCGATCGCCGATTTTGCGTCGGCGGATCACTACACTTGGCTGCTGTTTGCGCGCGCCAGCGGCCTCAGATCGGAAGGCTTCCGTTGGATTCCCTACGGTGGCGGGGCGCCCAAGGTCCGCGCCATGCTGGCCGGCGAAAGCCATCTCGACATGCTGCTGCCGTCGTTGGTCCTGGAGCCGATGAAGAATGGCATCATGCGTCCGCTGGCAGTGGCGGCTCAGGCCCGGCTCAAGGAGTTGCCAGACGTTCCGACCTTCCGCGAGCTCGGATTGGACGTCGTCGACGGCCTTTCGATCTCCATGTTTGCACCGGCCGGCACGCCGCAGCCGGTCATTGACAGGCTTCGCGCCGGCCTATTGAAGATCAAGGCCAACCCCGAATTTCAGACCATTTACAACCGGCTTGGCCAGGATCTAACGACGTTCATCTCGGGCGACAAATACGCTGTGACCTGGAACAAGACCTGGGCCGAAGCGCCCGAACTGTTGCGGGCGGTGATGAAGCGCTAACTGTTGTGCCGCAGCTTATTAATGGCGCCCGCGCCGCAGAAGCCGCTGCCGCCCTGTTCGTTGCAGCGCTGGCGATAGCCGGATTTCTGGCGGTTCCTCAACTAGTCTCGGGCTGGGCCTTCGACATTCCCGGCACGACCGACAGCTCAATGACGCCGACGTTCTTCCCGCGCGTCGCGCTGGCGATGACGGCGGCCTTTGCCATTCTCGTCGCGCTCACTGTTTTCACCCGTTCCGACCCGTTGCCGCTGCTGGTAATGACGCGCACCAACTGGCTGCGGATTGGCACTCTGCTCGTCATCAATGCCGCCTATCTCGCGACCATGCGGCTGTTCGGATTCGTGCTGTCGTCGATGGTGCTGATGCTGGTGCTTCCGCTACTGGTCGGATACCGTAATATGTTTGCCGTGATTGCCACGGCGCTAGCGCTGCCGCCGGTTGTTTCCCTCATATTCTGGTATGGGCTCAAAGTCGCGCTCCCCGGCGCGCAGGCCTTTGAACTCCTCACATGGTTCCAGTGATGTTTGAAGCCGTCGGTGGCGCGATCCTCCATGTATTGCAGCCCGAAGTGCTGTTCGCAACTGCGGTAGGTACGATCATCGGCATTATCATCGGCGCGCTTCCAGGACTGACCGCGACGATGGGTATGGCGCTGCTGGCGCCGTTTACGTTCTTCCTGGAGCCGGTGGTCGGCATTTCGATGCTAATAGGGCTCTACAAGGGGGGCACCTTTGGCGGAACGATTTCCGCGGTCATGATCGGAACGCCGGGAACGGCCTCGAATGCTGCCACCATGCTTGACGGCTACGCGATGGCGAAGCGAGGCGAAGGCAGCCGCGCGCTCGGATGCTCGCTCACGGGCTCTGTCATCGGGGATTTTTGCGGCTCGATCTGTCTGGTGCTCGGGGCTCCGCTGCTGGCGAGCATCGCCTTGAAGTTCGGCAGTCCAGAGTTCTTCGCGCTTACGGTGTTCGCTGTGACGATGGTCTGCTATGTGTCCGGGCACTCGTTGGCGAAGGGCCTGCTGGCCGCCGGCATAGGTTTCGGGTTCGCACTGATCGGCACCGATCCAATCGGCGGATCGCCGCGCCTCACCTTCGGGATTCCCGATCTCTCCGCTGGCATCGGAATTCTCCCGCTCGCGATCGGCCTGTTCGGATTTACCGAGGTGCTGATCCAGCTCGAAGGCTATTCGCCGACCGTCGACAAGCCCATCCGGGTGATGGGCTTCGACATCTGGCAGATCGCCCGCGACATCCGCCAGCACCTCCGCACGGTCATCCGCAGCTCACTGATCGGCACGCTCATCGGCGCGCTGCCGGGCATCGGCGCCGAGACCTCGAACTGGGTCGCCTATGGGATGGCGAAACGCGCGTCGAAGAGGCCGGAAACGTTCGGCCGCGGCAATATCGAAGGGGTGATCGCGCCCGAGGTCGCCGCCAATGCCGTCTGTGGCGCCGCGATGGTGCCGATGCTGATTTTCGGAATTCCGGGCGACATCGTTACGGCGATCATGATGGGAGCCCTAATCGGGCAGGGGCTGCAGCCGGGGCCCAACCTGATCAGTGAGAACCCGACGATATTCTACGCTCTGTTCGCCAACATGTTCGTGTCCATGCTCATGCTGGCGTTCTTTGGATTCTTCGCTATCAAGTTGGCCGGCAGAATCCTGTCGGTGCCGCGGCCGATCTTGTTTACCTCGGTCGCCATTCTTTGTGTGGCCGGCACCTACGCAGTGAGTTCCAGCCTGTTCGACGTCGGCGTCATGATGGCGTTCGGATTTCTCGGCTATGCGATGCGCAAGCTCGACATTCCGATTCCACCGCTGGTACTCGCCTTCATCCTGTCGCGACTGATCGAGGAATCGTTCCGCCGCAGCCTGATCCAGGGCGACGGAACGCTATGGATCTTTCTACAGCGGCCGATCGCCGCAGGATTTCTTGCACTAACGGCGATCACTCTCACTGGCCTGCTGCTGCAGCAATGGCGCGCGTGGCGGGCCGGTAACGGATCTGTGCAAGGCAGTTGAGGAGAGAGCCGTGGAACGTCGCATTCTGAACGTCGAAGGCATTACGCCGGTCGTGCGGGGGTACCCGGCGGCGGTCATATCGAACGGCATCGTGTTCGTCAGCGGCGTCCGAGGCGGACGCTGCGACGGCGTTCTCCGTTTCGATGATCTGCCGGATGCTGTGCGGCGCATCGGCAACGGCTTTTCCCTTGCCGACGGACTCGAAGGCGAGGTCGCGGCGGACGCCTGGGCCGTGCACGACAATCTCGAGCGCGTGCTCAAGGCGGCCGGCTCGGGAGACCCGCAGGTTCTGCGCCAGCATATCTGGCAACGCGACAAGCGTTTCTTTCCGATCTACGAGCGCATTCGCATGGAGCGGCAAAAGATTCCGGCGCCGAGCAGCGGACTTGGCGTCGCTGAGGTTGTCGGCCGCTTCTCGCGCTGGATCGGGATGGACGCGCTGGCGGTCGTGCCGGGTGTGAACCCGCAATTGCCCGAGCGCTCGACCGTTCGCACGTTCGACAACATAGAGCTGCCCGCCGCCTCCTTTTACTCGCAGGCCGTTCGCTGCGGGCCGCTGGTATTCATGGCCGGACACATTCCGGTCGAGACTGCCAAGCCGGGCAAGCCGGTGATCCGCGGCTTCGATGACATCCCCGAGGAGGGACGTTTCCTGGTTACGGGCCGCAGTCATCCGGACAGTCGGCAGGGGCCGATAGCGGCGCAGGCCTGGTATTGCTACGACAACATCCGCGCGACGCTGGCCGCGCAGAGCATGACCATGCGCGACATGGTGCATGTTAACATCTTCCTCCAGGACATCCGAGACTTCGGCACCTTCCACCGCGTCCATCGCCACTTCTTCCCGGAAGGTGGCCCGGTGCTGGCGGTGACCGGCTTCAACGAGGTGGGCCATCGGTCGATGCTGATCGAGATCGAGCCAACCGCCCTGGAGCCAGGCTCGGCGTTTGCGACACGTTCGGTCGACTGGCCAGTCAAGGCGCCCTTTGCCGGACCGGCGGCGATCAAGAGCGGACCGTTGTGGTTTTTCGCCGGGATGCTCGGCCTGGACGCGAACGGTGCGCTGGTGCGAAGCGCGCAAGATCTCGACGATCGGGTTGGGCGCCGCGTGGTCGAAGATCTCGCGCGCTTCGAGAACCATTCGGGTCTGGCGGCCCAGTGCTGGCAGGCTTGGTCGCTCCTGTGCGCCGTTTGTGCCAAAGCAGGCCTCGCGCCGACGAAGATCGTTAAGACGACGCTGTACGTGCGAAATGTCGCCGACATCTGGATCTGTGAGGAGATTCGCGAAAGCTTCTTCGGTCATGCTCCGCAGCACGCGGTGGAGTTCGTCGCCGTGCAGGGGCCGGGTCCCGTGCCCGGCGCCCATATCCAAATCGAGGCGATGGCATCGGAGGATTAGGGATTTAGTCAGCCGCAGCGGAGACAGGCGGGCGCAAACCGATGACCAGCAAGGGCCCCCTCACCTAACCATCGACTATCCGGCGCTGGTCGCACGTGTGCGCAGGACGGCGGAAGACCTCGCTGAGCGAACCAAATGAATGCAGGCCCTCGCCGACCGCCTGGAGCCGATCGTGCGCCAGTATTGTGAAGGACTGGCGCACCGCACTCTGCCGGGCCCTGGTCTTGGCGCGCGCATTGGGCTCGATGGATGATACGATGCGATATCTTGCCGCGCGGTCACGCGGCGCAGTTCATGCAACCTTGACCTCATTGGAGCCCGGAGGGTCCGCCGTCATGAATAAAACCCGAGCCCTGAACGAGTTCCCGCGCCAGCAGCGCACGCAGAGCGCCAAGTACCGCTTTCTGCTGATGCTGCCGTTCCGTCTGCCGACACAGACGAAATGGCGCGACCCGGGGATGCACAAGGAGCACGATTTGCCGAAGGAAGACCTACTGATGAACTACGAAATGGTGGCGCCGCACCTTGCGGACGTCGACTGGGACATGCACCCGGGCGCGGAGCCGCCCTACGGCGACTGGCCGGTGGAGACGCGCGCTGAGTTCGCCTACGCGGGAGCCGCTAGGCTCGACAACGTCAAGGCCGCTTGCAAAACCGGACGATATAACGCGGTCGTCCTGTTGGGCGGCGGCGATCCGGGTTACCTCGAAGCGCGCGAAGTGTGCCACAACTACGGCATCGTCTGCACCACAAACGGTCACTCGCAGATGTCGATCGCGACCATGCTGGGCGCGCGGTTCTCGGTCATCGACATCGCCGGTGTGCACAATGTCTATTACCGAGACCTGATTTATCGGTACGGCTTAAAGGACTTCTGCGCTTCGATCCGCAACATCGGGCTGCGACTGCCGCGTCCGGGCATCGAGGACGCGCCGCAGATGCACGTTGAGCGCGAAAAGGCGTGCAGCGGCGGGCGATCGATTGCAGTGGAGAATGCGATCGAGCAGACAGAAGCGGCGATCCTGGAAGACGGCGCCGAAGTCATCACGCTGGGGTGCTCGGGCGTGTTCTGGCTGCAGCCTTTTATCAAGCGGGGATTGGAGGTGCGCGGCTGGGATGTGCCGGTGCTGGAAGGCTACACGGCCGCAATCGAGCACGCGAAGATGCTGGTCAATCTGGGGCTCACCGCAAGCGGCATTACCTTCATGGCGGATCAGCCGAAGCGCCTGCCACGGAAGATCATTCCCTGAAGCTGCGGGATCTGCCGCTCGTCAGAACAAAGCTCAGCAGCAATGGAGAGACACATGGCGCGCCTGCAGGGCAGAGTGGCGATCGTGACCGGCGCTGGAGGGGGGATCGGCGGAGCCATCTGTCGGCGGTTCGCGCGCGAACAGGCGGCAGTGGTGTGCATCGATATCGACGGCGACAACGTTGCACGCACCGTGCAGGACGTGCGCGCCGACGGCGGCCGGGCGGTGGCACTGACGGCCGACGTGGCCGAGGAGGCGACCGCTGTAGCCGCCATCGCCGCGGCACTGGGCGATTATGGGCGGCTCGATGTACTGGTCTGTAACGCCGTCTATGACTTGCCGGCCGGACCGCTCACCGGCATTTCGATTACTGACTGGCGACGCACGACCGCGGTCAACCTCGACAGTGCCTTCCTGCTCGCCAAGCATGCGATTCCGGCGATGGCACAGACCGGCGGCAGCATCATTCTGATCGCATCCGAGCTCGCGCGGGTCGCAAAGATGGGCCGGCCCTGGTACTGCGCGCAGAAGGGTGCTCTGGTCCAGCTGGCGAAAGCCATTGCGGTTGATCACGCGCATCAGCGCATTCGCGCCAACAGCCTATCCCCCGGACCGATCGAGACCGAACGCTACCTGCGCAACCACCCGAGCGTGGAAAGCGCCCGTGCCACCAGCAACACGCTGTTTGGCCGCCTCGGCCAACCGGACGAGATCGCCGCTGGCGCAGTGTTTCTGGCGAGCGACGAGTCTTCGTTCATGACGGGGACGGATCTTTTGCTCGACGGTGGCCTGACAGCCGTTTAGCAAGGTCGCAATAGCTGCGGTGGGTGGTGTGTACCGAAAATTGGATTTCAGCCTCCGCGTAACGATTGGATCGGTCAGATACATCATCACCACGGGAAGAAGATGACGAAATCACCACGGGAAGAAAATGACGAAGGAAAGGGCAACGCTTGAGGCAGAGATTTGGACATTGCGGCAGCAAATAAACGTCCTGCGGCGGGCTGCCCCAAAGAAACTTTCCTTCAGTACCATCGACCGATTGATATTCGTTGGTCTCTATCGGTTGTTCCCTAGAGTTTGCGATGCGTTGGCGATCGTTAAGCCGGACACCATTGTCCGCTGGCATCGCGCGGGTTTTAGGTTGTATTGGCGCTGGAAGTCGCGACGCCGTGGTGGCAGGCCTACTGTGCCGCCGGAGATCCGTCGGCTGATCCGCGAGATGAGCATTGCCAATCCGTTGTGGGGCGCGCCGCAGATCCATGGAGAGCTGCTCAAGCTCGGCATCGATATCGGACAGACGAGCGTGGCCAAGTATATGGCCGGGCGAAGAGGCCCGCCATCTCAAGAGTGGAAGACGTTCCTTCATAATCATGCCGACGGCATCGCGGCGATGGATCTGTTCGTCGTGCCGACAATCTCATTTCGTCTACTCTATGGCCTGTTGATTCTGGGGCATGGTC
>CAMDEB010000214.1 GCA_945893085.1 Rhodoplanes serenus
GCGCCACGATCCGGAGACCAAGAAGGCGAAATACGCCATCGTGCAGGGCGAGGACGAACTCGCCTCGATCGGCATTGTCATCGGCGCCGCCTGGAACGGCGCACGCGCCTTCACCGCAACCTCCGGTCCCGGCATCTCGCTGATGACCGAGTTCATCGGGCTGTCCTATTTCGCCGAGATCCCGGCGGTGATCATGAACGTGCAGCGCGCCGGTCCTTCGACCGGCATGCCGACCCGCACGCAACAGTGCGACCTGATCTCCTGCGCCTACGCCTCGCACGGCGACACCAAGCACGTGCTGCTGTTCCCCGAGGATCCTGCCGAAAGTTTCGAGTTCGCGGCGCAGGCGTTCGACCTCGCCGACCGGCTGCAGACCACGATCTTCCTGATGCTCGATCTCGACATCGGCATGAACCACCGGCTCTGCCGGCCGCTGCACTGGGACGAGAACAAGCAATACGACCGCGGCAAGGTGATGACGTCCGAGATGCTCGACGATGGCCGCGACTTCGGCCGCTATCTCGACGTCGATGGCGACGGCATCCCGTTCCGCACCTATCCCGGCACGCATCCGACCAAGGGCTCGTTCTTCACCCGCGGCACCTCGCGCGACCGCTATGCCCGCTACACCGAGGAGGGCTCGGCCTACCAGGACAACATGCAACGCCTGCTGCGCAAGTTCGACACCGCGAAGGACCTGGTGCCGCGTCCGCTGCAGGCCAACGCGGCGAAGCCGACCAAGTACGGCGTGATCTATTTCGGCTCGACCGCGCCGGCCATGGACGAGGCGATCGGCATGCTGGAGCGCCGCGGCCACCAGCTCGACCGCCTGCGTCTGCGCGCCTTCCCGTTCCATTCGAGCGTGTCGAACTTCGTCGCCGACCATGATTTCGTGTTCGTGGTCGAGCAGAATCGCGACGCGCAGATGCGCACCATGATCGTCAACGAGCTCAACATCGACCCGGTGCGGCTGGTGCCGATCCTGCACTACGACGGCACGCCGATCACGGCGCGCTTCATCACCAAGACCATCGGCGACCGTCTCGATGCGCTCAAGGTCACTCCGCTTCGCAAGGTTGTGTCGTGATGAATGGCTCGATCTCTCAGCCGTCATGCCCGGCTTTATGCCGGGCATCCACGCCTTGCTTTTTGGCCAAGGCGTGGATGGCCGGGACAAGCCCGGCCATGACGTGGATAGGACAACGGGTGTTATCATGACCTACATCGCCAAACCGAAATTCCATCACCCGGCCCTGCCGAAGAACGAGCTCGGCTATACGCACCGCGACTACGAGGGCAAGATTTCGACCCTGTGCGCGGGCTGCGGCCATGACTCGATCACGGCTTCGATCATCGAGGCCTGCTTCCATCTCTCGATTGAGCCGCATCGGGTCGCCAAGATTTCCGGCATCGGCTGCTCGTCGAAGACGCCGGACTATTTCCTCGGCAACTCGCACGGCTTCAACTCGGTGCACGGCCGCATGCCGTCGGTGCTGACCGGCGCGAACCTCGCCAACCGCGACCTGATCTATCTCGGCGTATCGGGCGACGGCGACAGCGCCTCGATCGGCTTCGGCCAGTTCGCGCATTCGATCCGGCGCGGCGTCAACATGACCTACATCGTCGAGAACAACGGCGTTTACGGCCTCACCAAGGGTCAGTTCTCGGCCACCGCGGACCGCGGCTCCAAGAGCAAGCGCGGCGTGACCAACAGCGACAACGCCATCGATCTGGTGGCCATGGCCTTGCAGCTCGGCGCCAGCTTCGTCGCCCGCAGCTTCTCCGGCGACAAGACCCAGCTCGTGCCGCTGATCGAGGCCGCGATCAAGCACAGCGGCGCCGCCTTCATCGACGTCATCAGCCCCTGCGTCGCCTTCAACAACCACACCGGCTCGACCAAGAGCTTCGATTACGTGCGCGAGCACAACGAATCCGTGAACCGGCTGGACGTCATCAGCGCGCGCGACCCGATCACCGTCGACTATGCGCCGGGCTCGGTGCAGGTCGTCGAGCAGCACGACGGCACGCGGCTCGAGCTGCGCAAGATCAACGCCGACTACGACGTGCACGACCGCCTGGCGGCCATGGGCTTCTTGCAGCGCCACGCGGCGCAGGGACAGGTCGTCACCGGCCTGCTCTACGTCGATCCCGAGGCTGACGATCTGCATGCGCATCTCAACACGGTCGAGACGCCGCTGAACGCGCTCAATGCCAAGGAGCTCTGCCCGGGCTCGGCCGCGCTCGAGAAGCTCAACGCCAGCCTGCGCTAGGCCGCTTCATTCAGTTTGCGCATTGCCGGATGTACATCTGGCGGTCGGTCGGATTGTTCCCGACGCCGGCATTCAGCGGCGCCGAATGGATGCAGTTGGTGACGCGGTCGCCGAACGAGTTGATCGGCGGCGGGTTATAGACGCCCGGACCAGGCTGCAGCAGAGACGGCGACGGCGGCCCGGTATAGGGCGAGGGCACCGGCGGCGGAATGTAGGTGCTGCTGCCGCGCGGGATCGCCACCGGCCGCTCGCCGCGCTGCGCCGGCAAGCTTTCCTCCCGCACGGCCCGGCGCGCACCATAGCCCTGCATGATGATCGGCGTACCGTCGATGTCGCGCTGGAAGGTCTGTACCGCGGGACGCTGCTGCTTGACGATCGGCGGCCGCTGCTGCTTGAGGCGCGGCTTCTTCTTCGGGCCCGCGAAGGCCGCATCGAACGTGCCGAGCGCCAGAACGGCGGCGACGGCGACAGTCAGAAGTTTCGACAGCGGCGCCTGCATGTCCATGACATAGGCTTTACCGGGCGGCCCCGCCAGTCCTGCCCCGGACGCCGGGCTACTCCTCCGGCGCGTCCTCGATCGGGTCGTAGCGCTTGGCGTCGAAGCCGAGCACGCTCCACGACTGCTGCATGTGCGGCGGCAGCGGCGCGGTCACGTCGATCGTGCCGCCGCGCGGATGCGGAATCGCGATGCGGCGCGCCAGCAGGTGCAGCTTGCTCTGCAGCCCGCCCGGCAGCTCCCAGTTTTCCTTGTTGAAGTATTTCGGGTCGCCGATGATCGGGTGCTTGATGTGCGCCATGTGCGCGCGCAATTGATGGGTGCGGCCGGTCACCGGCTTGAGCGACAGCCAGGCGAACTGCTGCGCCGCGGTCTCGACCACCGCGTAGTAGGTCACGGCGTGGCTTGCGCCCTCCTCGCCATGCTTGGCGATCCGCATGATGCTGTCGTCCTCGAGCTCCTCCTTGGCGAGGAAGGTCGAGATGCGGCCCTGCTTGGGCCGCGGCACGCCGACGACCAGCGCCCAGTAGATCTTGCGCGCCGAGCGCGACTTGAAGCTGGACCCCAGCGCGGAAGCGGCGAAGCGGGTCTTCGCCACCAGCAGGCAGCCCGCCGTATCCTTGTCGATCCGGTGCACGAGCCGCGGCTTCTGCCCGTCCGGCCCGCGGCCGCGCATCACCTCCAGCATGCCGTCGATATGGCGCGTGGTGCCCGAGCCGCCCTGCACCGCGAGCCCCATCGGCTTGTTGAGCACCATCACGTCGGCGTCCTCGTAGAGGATGATGGATTTGAGGAACGCGCGCGTCTTGTCGTCCTCGCTGGCGTTGTCGCGCAGCTTCGGCGGGGCGATCTCCAGCGGCGGAATCCGCACCGCCTGCCCCGATTGCAGCCGGTCCTTGGGCTGCGCCCGCTTGCCGTTCACCCGCACCTCGCCTTTGCGGATGATGCGCTGGATGTGAGAGAACGACAGCCCCGGAAAGCGCGCCTCGAAAAAGCGGTCGAGACGCATGCCGGTCTCGTCGCCGCTCACGGTGACGGTCTGGACGCCCTTCGGTTTGCTCGCTTGAACATCGCTCATGGCGGCCTGGTTCCTTGGGCGCCCGGAACCGCGGGTACCTCGTCCAGGGAACGGATACGCCGCAAATTGGGAAAAAGGAACATCCAAAGCACGGTGACGGCGAGCACCCCGATACCGCCGATCACCACCGCGGGCACCGCCCCGATCAGCGCCGCCACCGCGCCGGAGCGGAAATCGCCCAGATAGTTCGAGGTGCCGGTGAACATGCCGTTGACGGCGCTGACCCGGCCGCGCATCTCGGCGGGCGTCCGCAACTGCACCAGCGAGAAGCGGATCACCACGCTGACCACGTCCGCGCCGCCCAGCACCACGAGCGCCGCGAGCGAGAGCAGCAGGTGGGTGGAGAGCGCGAACACGATGGTGCCGACGCCGAACACCGTGATGACGCCGAACAGCACCTTTCCGATCGGCAGCGCGAGCGGCCTTCGCGCCAGGATCACCGACATCACCAAAGCGCCGACCCCGGGCGCCGCGCGCAAAAGCCCGAGGCCCCACGGACCGGTCTCCAGGATGTCGCGGGCGAAGATCGGGAACAGCGCCGTTGCGCCGGCCAGGAACACCGCGAACATGTCGAGCGACAGCGTTCCGAGCATCACCGGATCGTTGCGCACGAAATGGAACCCGCCCATCAGCGAGCGCAGGCTGACCGGCTCGCTGGCGCGCGGCACGCGCTCCATCCGCATCATGAAGATGAACGCCGCGCCGATGCACCACAGGCCGATGGCGACGCCATAGACCACCCCCGGCCCCAGCCCATACAGGAGCCCGCCGAGCACCGGGCCAACGATCTGGCCGGCCTGGTTGGCGGAGGCGAACCACGCCGTCGCCGCCGGCACCAGCGCGCGCGGCACCAGGCCCGGGATGATCGCCACCATGGTCGGGATCTCGAACGCGCGCGCGGCCCCGACCAGCACCATGACGATGTAGATCGTCACCGGATCGAGCCAGCCCATCGCGGTGCCGAGCGCCAGGATCGCCGCCGCGACCGCTTCTATCAGCTGGCAGAACAGCAGGATGGCGCGGTGGTCGTAGCGATCGGCGACGTGGCCGACCAGCAGCGTGAGCACCACCATGGGAACGAACTGCGCCAGACCGACCATGCCGAGGTCGAGCGCGCTGCCGGTCATCGTGTAGAGCTGCCAGCCGATCGCCACCACCACCATCTGGAACGACAGGATCGAGACGATCCGGCCGATCCAGAAAATCACGAAGGCGCGATGTCCGAGCACGGACTGCGATGAAACACTCACCTCGCTCAAAGCGCGCCTGCTAATCGCCGCATGCTATCGCGCGAACCGCGTCATCATTGCCCCACCAGCGGCGGCGGCTTCTTGTCGACCTTGCTCTCGTATTTCGGCAGCTCGTTCTTCGGGCACTCCTTGGCCTCCTCCCACAGCCAGAGCTCGGCCCTTTCGCCCTGCAGCCGCCAGTTCGCGACGATGGCGCAGATGCCGGGACGGTCGTCCGGGCCCCAGGCGCCGGTGATCCAGGGCGGATCGTTCTTGCTCTGGTAGAGGGGACGCCCGTCTTCCTCCTTGGTGACGGATTCGCGGGCCGGGATCGCCGAGGGCACCGCTTCGAGCGTCGCCGCGCTGCCGTCCGGCGCCCGCGCCTCGAACGTCACCCGCTTGGCGCCGGTGCCCTTGGTGTCGCGGGCGGCGTAGACCATCGTGAGCTGCAAGCCGCCCCTTGCCTTGGCGGGGCACGAGACGAAGAACAGCACCGATTTCGCGAACCGCTCCTGGCTCATCTCCACCTGGCCGTCGCCGGAGACACAGGTGTGCAGCGTCCGGATCGGCTTCGGCAGCTTGCTGGCGGCAATGGTCGCGGGTTCCGATACCTGCGGCGCTGCGCTCGCCGGCAGACCCAGGGCCAGAACCGCAAGGATGGAAATGAGACGCGCCTGCATCGTGCTCTCCGTCGCGGCCGCTCACTTGCAGCGCCGCATCTCCTCGGTCTTGGCGCCGTTCCAGCTCACCCGCATGCGGTCGCCGCGCGGATCGAGCCTGACCGGGATGTCGCTCGCGGTTTCGCCAAAGCAGCGCGCCTGGATGTAGGCGGTCGGCCCGAGCTTATACATTTTGCCGATTCGGCACGCGCCGCCGATCCATCGCAGCGTCGTGTCGGTGACGATCAGCGGCGCGGTCGCCAGCGTGTCGCCGAAGCTGCTGCAAGCCGTGGGATTGATCGCCCAGCGCCCGACCCAGGCTTCCGCCGCGCGTGCCGGCGCAGCCGCCAGCGTGCCCGCCACGGCGAACGCCAAAACCAGTCTTTCCAGCATCAGCCCCCGCTCTTTTCGTTCCGCAGCTTGGCCCAGTAATCCAACCGCTTCCGGATTTCGCGCTCGAAGCCGCGATCCGGCGGGTCATAGAAGGTCCGGCGGCCCAGCGCCTCCGGGAAATAGTTCTGGCCGGAGAACGCCTCCGGCGCGGAATGATCGTACTCGTAGCCCGAGTCGTAGCCCTCCGATTTCATCAGCTTGGTCGGCGCGTTGAGGATGTGCTTGGGCGGCAGCAGCGAGCCCGCCTGTTTCGCAACCTGCATCGCCGCGCCATAGGCCGTGTACGCAGCGTTCGATTTCGGCGCGGTGGCGAGATAGATCACCGCCTGCGCGATCGCCAGCTCGCCTTCCGGCGAGCCCAGGAAGTCGTAGGCGTCCTTGGCGGCGTTGCAGATCACCAGCGCCTGCGGATCGGCAAGCCCGATGTCCTCGACCGCCATGCGCACCACGCGGCGCGCCAGGAACAGCGGGTTTTCGCCAGCGTCGAGCATGCGGCAGAGGTAGTAGAGCGCCGCATCGGGATCGGAACCGCGCACCGATTTGTGCAAGGCCGAGATCAGGTTGTAGTGGCCGTCCTGCGACTTGTCGTAGATCGGCGCGCGCCGCTGCACCACCGCCTGCAGGCCCGCGCTATCGAAGGTCTCGCCGGGCCGCGCCGCGCGCCAGACCTCTTCCACCAGCGTGAGCGCCGCGCGGCCGTCGCCGTCGGCCATGCGGGCCAGCGCCGCGCGCGCCTCGGCATCCAGCGGCAGCGGCTTGCCCTCGATCTGCTCCGCCCGCGCCATCAGCCTCTCGATCGCCTCGGCATCGAGCGACTTGAACACCAGCACCCGGGCCCGCGACAGCACCGGCGCGTTCAATTCGAACGAGGGGTTTTCCGTGGTGGCGCCGACCAGCACAATGGTGCCGTCCTCCATCACCGGCAGAAACGAATCCTGCTGCGCCCGGTTGAAGCGGTGAATCTCGTCGACGAACAGCAGCGTGCCCTTGCCAGTCTCGCGCCGCGCCCGCGCCGCGTCGAACACCTTCTTCAGATCGGCGATGCCGGAGAAGATCGCGGAAATCTGCTCGAAGTGCAGATCGGTCTCCTGCGCGAGCAGCCGCGCCACCGTGGTCTTGCCGGTGCCGGGCGGGCCCCAGAACACCAGCGAGCCGAGCGAGCGCGTGCCCAGCATGCGGGTGAGCGTGCCGTCGGGTCCCAGCAGATGGTCCTGGCCGACCACCTCGGCGAGGTTCGCCGGCCGCAGCTTGTCGGCGAGCGGACGCGGCGCGCCGGCGTCGAGGCCCGCGGCCGCGAACAGGCTCGGACCCTTGTTCGGTTTGGCGCGCGTAGCCATCACCGGTCCCTCTGCTCCCTCTCCCCGCTTGCGGGGAGAGGGTCGGGGTGAGGGGGAATCTCCACGAGCACAGTATGTAGAGAGTCCCCCTCACCCGCCCGCC
>CAMDEB010000215.1 GCA_945893085.1 Rhodoplanes serenus
AATGCGGCTGCAAATGTGCGATCGCTGGCCACACGCAATCATTCCATCGGCCGCGGGCGGGACGCTTTGACTCAGCAATGTTACCCTCGACGCTGGAGACAGCTGACTGCGCAAACTAACGCTCGGCCGAATCTGGTAGCGAAGAAAAGCCGGTAGAGCCATGCTCACCGTTACCGAGGACGCGGCGTTTTCCTCGGTGAAAGGCGCGGCCGTCGCAGTGCCGGTGGTATTGCCGCCATAAAACACAGGGGCGCCGTTTTCGTCCGTTAGTTGCTGGAGTGTTGAGCTCAAAGCTTCCAGTTTCGGCGCGAAGGCCGTTAAATTCTCAGGCGGCTGCAAGGTCAACGAAAATTCGCCGAAGCAAGCGTCGATTGGTGACAACGACGCCTGTTCATTCGCGGTGGAATTCATCAGATTGTTCGAAATAGACGTGAGATTGAGCGCCTGTTCAAAGACATTCGGCTCGGTAAATTGCAGGTTATAAGAGTTGACCTTCCAGGGGGCTGGCAACGTGTTCGTGCCGTCCGGCAATCCGGTCACGGGACTAAGTCCGACTAACAGCACCGATGCGTTGAGCCCCCAGCGCCGCGCCGTCGAATCGAAGGTGCCATTGAGTTTTCCGAACGATAGCCCCTCCCTGCCATTCGCACCCAGCCCTTGAGGCGTGGACGCATATGTCGGATCGCCTTCGGCCCGGAGATACGAGGTGAGAGGGTTTATAGCTATCGAGGAAAAGGGATTCAGCACCAGATTGGTGAGGCGGCTCACCGGGTGCGGATCACGCAATGAGAGGCTTCCTTGCACGGTAAATGGAATTGCAACAAATCTCGCACCGATATCCATCGTCTGCTGGTCGTTAACTGTCGGGCGGTCCGGACCATCAAGCACCGGAAAACGCAAGAACGCGTTTCCATTGTCGAGCAAAGCGCGTGCGGAAACCTTGAGCTGGCCGGTGGGTACGGCATCGAATTGCCATTGGTGCGGAGGCGCGTCAGCGGTGACATCCTGCAGAATCGCAAATCCGGGAAGTTGATCGAGGGCGACTCGGATCAGTGATTCCGTGTGCCCGACTACGTCGATCAATCCCTTCAGCTTACCGGCAGCTCGCTCGACCGGAATGTCGATCTGGACGTTTGGCTCGCCTGAACATGGACTATCGATAAGCTCGCTCGGCGCTGCAGCGCCGAATGAGACCGTGCCTTCGGGAAGTGACGGGTTTTGCGGAAAGCCCGGCTGACTAGTCGTCAAGACGCAAGCCGCGGTGAATGCGACCGAACGCCCGCCCCGAAATAGCAACGGGATCGAGACGCCTTCATTACTGCGCAGCGCGGTCCGCGTAGTGATGATCGGTGCTGACCGGGCCTGCGGCTCGAACTGTGTGCCGACGGGATTTTCTTTCACGGCCGCGAGGGCAATACAGGAAGCGGGCAGCTCATTAAGCGCATCCAGATCCTGCACCGGCCCTATCAATCGCACTCTGACGCTGGCGAGCGCCGGACATTCCTTGATATCGAAGGTGCTCTGACTCGAGGGCGTCACTGAGGGAGAAATAAGGGCTCCGGAGAAAGTGGGTTGGACTGTTCCGAACCGATATCGTGCATCATTCTGAAATTGAACGTCGTCGACTCGCATTGAGAACGTCGACCCGCCGGAGTCCACAGTCGAACTTATGAGGTATTGGGCCAGATCAGGCGGCGCCGTTCCCGCGGCGACGGAATATGTCGTTGTGGATGGAGGCGTCGCCGGACTCGCAGTATTGACCGCGCGCACGGTCCCGCCTGGTTGGGCCGGATTTCCAGTGAGATAGTTCAGTATCGATGGCGTGACCGGATCAAACTTGATGACGCCGCGCAGCTCCCCAACTTGTATCGGAGTGCCGCAGCTCGATAGCAGCAAAAGCGACAACAGCGAGAAGCAAAGCTCAAACGCTGATCCAGCACGATACCTGTAACGCATGATCCCCCCCCCGGGTCGTCGCGCGATCTTCCCGGCTCGGCTTCCTCGCCGCGTGCCGGACAGGTGCTAAGGTAACATTGTACACACACGCACTGGTTGATCAAGCGCCGCAACGCACGGCTGTCGCACCATCCGCACGATTGCCTATAGCAACGCTACATCGAGACGGTGTTTCGCCTATTCAGCCAGCTACATCGCTCCGCGTCAGAGACGTGATGGTCGAAGTGGATGCGGCCGCGTTGATGAAGCCTGCTGGCGAGGAAGTGTTGCAGAAGTGGCCGGTTTCGAAGCGGGTTACTTGCCTATAAAATCTACCAAGCGCAGCGGCGCGCACCAATGTGTGACTAATTGGGCTTCTGCGCAGCCAACTAGTAGGGGCGTAGTAGGGTGCTAGCTTCAATCTGGCTCAAAATTGGTCTTGGTCTGTCCGACACGGCTTCGCGATTTACACAGCAATTTCAGTGATTTTCATGCATGAGCGCACGTAGTCATTGTCAACGATGGGTAATTCGTAAGCGGGTGGTCGGGGGTTCAAATCCCTCCGTCGGCACCAGTTTTCTCTTTCGCGCGCGGAACCGTAGCGCTAGCGCGCTTGGCTCTCGGAGAACTGGTCGTCCTCCTGCGTCGCCTGCACGCGCGCCTCGGTCGCATTGATCTGGTGCCCCGCCATGCAGTGCGGGCACCACACCCAAATCGACAGATTCGATGATTGCATGCGCGAGAGGGTGTCCTCCGCCGCTTCGATCGCTGTCACCACGTCTTCCTGGGTGGTCGGACACCGATAGGACACAACACTCATACGCGCCTCCGCATTGCGACGTGAACATGCGTGCGCTGGATTTATTGTCAAGCACGAGCGCATCGGTCGGCCGTGAAAAAACTTAGCGGCACGTACGAACGCGCGCATCCGCAACAACGCGGACTTGCTGCGCCGCTTGCGTGCGCCGGCAAGTTGCTCGTGTTCGCACTGTGTCCTTGCTTTGGTGCGCTGAGTGGTTGCGGGAGCTACGTCTGGCCACACGAAAGTCGGATTCCCGACAAACGTGGCCGACTTGCCACGCTGATTTTTTCTCGACGCGCACCCGAGTTTCCTCGCGGAGGAGGGCGTACAGGCCGTCCGAAGTGAGCGGACCTATCAGAGGACGAGTGCCCTGCGCTGTCGAAACCGCGCGCAAAAAAACGCCGGCTGCATATTCGCAGCCGGCGCCGAGCAAACCGCTCAGTTCAATTGGCTTCGGGAGGAATGACGTAACCGAGCACGCGATGCTTCGGATACATGCTCTCGGAAACCTTGTTCCCGTGATTGCCGGAAATGACGATGATGTTTCCTGCGCCGTCGGTGCCGCGCACGATGCCGACATGGCCGCCGTTCTTGCCTCGCGTCAGCACGACGATGGCGCCGACGCGCGGCGTGTCGATGCGCTTGCCGTAATCGAGGAACGACTTAGCCGCCCGCGAATTGGTGGTGTTGTGACCGGTCCGGCGCAGCACGAAATTCACGAAATCGGCGCACCAGAGCTCGGGATAGGGAACGCCCACCTGCCGGGACGTTGCGCCCATCCACTTCAGGGCTTCGAGACCGATGGTGAAGACCGCGTCCTTCTTGTCGATCTTCGGCGCGGTGGCGGAAATCGCTGCGGTGTTATCGGTGCGGTGCGTCGACTCGACGGCGCTGCTGAGAGCGAACCGCTCCTCTTTCTTCTTTTCGCCGGCTGCGAACGCGGGCGTTGCGACTGCCGTTGCGGCAGCCAAGACAAGGAGCGTCTGTATAGAGCGCATCATGTTTCAGTCCATCCATCAAACGTGTGTCGCTGACCTCCTATTTCCTGAGCCGCCGCACGCGGGAAATGGACACTTGTTATGAAGCTTTGATGCAATTTTTCTCATTCGGCCGCACGCCCTCGCGGTGACGGCCCTGGGCCGACCTATCTCCGAACCCCGTTTTGTGCGATTCCTGCTGTCGTCCGAAGCAACGGCTGTCAGGGAGGAAGACGGGCATGAGCGAGATGGAACGCGCCATCCGCGATCTGGTCATCGCCAATCGCATTCTGGCCAAGGAAGACGTGGTCGACGCCTACGGTCACGTCAGCATCCGGCATCCGCTGAAACCCGATCGCTACCTGATCTCGCGTTCGCTCAGTCCGGAGTTCGTTACCGCGGACGACATCATCGAGTTCACGCTCGACGGCGAGCCGGTGGACGACAAACGCCCGCCCTATCTCGAACGCTTCATCCATGGCGCGATCTACGAGGCGCGTCCCGACATCAAGGCCGCGATCCATGCGCATGCCGAGGACGTGCTGCCGTTCAGCATCACCGGCGCGCCGCTGTGCTGCGTCGCCCATGTGGCGAGCGACATGGGCTCGCACGTCCCGGTCTGGGATATCGCCGACAACTTCGGCGACGCGACCAATCTCCTGGTCATAAACATGGCGCAGGGGCGCGATATGGCGCGCGCGCTGGCGGGCAACAGCGTCGTCCTGATGCGCGGCCATGGCTTCTCCGCGGCGGCCGACTCGTTGCTCAAGCTGGTGCGGATGTCGGTGTACCTGCCGCGCAACGCGCGCGTGCTGCTGGCCGCGATGCAGATCGGCAGCTTCAAGTCGCTCTCGGAGAACGAGATCCGCAAGCGCACCGGATTCAACCCCAATTCCCCGGAAATGCAGCGCGGCTGGGAGTATTGGGCGAAACGGGCCGGCTGCGGCGACCTGCTGGTGGGCAGCACCGGCACGTAGCGCTTGCGAGGGGAGGTCGCCATGGCATCGGCACGCAGGATCGACGTGCATTTCCACCTCATTCCGCAGTTCTACAAGGACGCGGTGTACGAGGCGGGCAAGGGGCCGGCGATCGGCCGCTATCCGGAATGGTCGCCGGAGCTTGCGCTCGAGGTCATGGACCGGTTCGAGATCGACGCCGCGCTCACCTCCCTGGCGCAGCCCGGCGTCGGGTTCGCCGATCCGCCGGCGGCGAAGGCCTTGGCGCGCCGGTGCAACGACTATGCGGCCGAGCTCAACGCGCGCTGGCCGCGGCGCTTCGGTGCGTTCGCCACCGTGCCGATGTCGAAGATCGGCGACGCGGTGGATGAGATCGCGCGCAGTCTCGATGAGCTGAAGTTCAGCGGCGTCAGCCTGTTTGCGAGCTACGACGGGAAATTCCTCGGCGATCCGCTGTTCGATCCGGTGATGGCCGCGCTCAACGGGCGCGAGGCGGTGGTGTTCGTGCATCCCGGCACGCATCCGGCGAACAAGACGCTCGACCTGCCGTGGCCGGGCTTCATGATGGAATATCTGTTCGACACCACACGGGCCGTGGTGAATCTCATGTTCGGCGGCGCCTTGCAGCGGTTTCCGCGCATCAGGTTCATCCTGCCGCATGCCGGTGGCCTGGTGCCGTATTTCTCCTGGCGGCTGTCGGTGTCGCCGATGATCGACGCGCGGCTCGAACAGATTTCGCGTGACCAGGTTTTCGCGCTGCTCAAGCGCTTCTGGTACGACAATGCGCTGTCTCCCGGCGAGCAGACCTGGGGCTGTCTGTCCGCCGTGGCGTCGCCGGATCAGATCGTATTCGGCAGCGATTGGCCGTTCGCCAACGCGCGGGTCACCGCCGAGGCGGTCAAGACCTACGAAGCGCTGGACGCGATCTCGCCGGAGCAACGCGCCGCGATCGATCGCGGCAATGCGCTGACGCTGTTTCCGCAATTCGCGTGACCGGCGTCGCCGCTCACTCCACTTTGATGTTGGCGCGGCGGATGACATCGCCGAATCGCGCGGTCTGCGCGGCGATGTAGCTGGCAAAGTCCTCGGGCGTCCCGAGCGGCATGGCGGCGCCCTGGGCGGTGAATTTTTCGCGCGCGTCCTGGGTGGCTAACACCTTGTTGGTCTCTTGATTGAGCCACGCGATCACCGAAGGCGGCGTGCCGCCCGGCGCCAGCAGGCCGAACCACGCGCCGATCTCGTCGGGGAATCCCTGCTCCGCCAGGGTCGGCACATCGGGCAGCACCGAGACGCGCTGCTTCGCCGCGACGCCGATCGCCCGTACCTGGCCGGCCTTCACCGGCGCCAGCGCCAGCGACACCACGTCGAACATCATGCTGACGTGCCCGGCGAGCAGATCCTGCGCCGCGGGCGCGGCGCCGCGATACGGCACGTGGGTGATGTCGATTCCGGCCGCCAGCTTGAACAGCTCGCCGGCGATGTGACCGGACGCGCCGATGCCCTGCGATGCATAGGTCAGCTTGCCCGGATTGGCCTTGGCGAGGGCGATCAGCTCCCGCAGCGACTGGGCCGGCACCGACGGATGCACCAGCAGGATATTGGGCACCGACACCAGCAGGATCACGGGCGCAAGATCCTTGGCCGGATCGTAGGGAACCTTGGTGAGCTGCGGCCTAATCGAGAGCAGGCCCTGATTGCCCATCAGCAGCAGGTAGCCGTCGGGCGGCGCCTTGGCGACGGCTTCGGTCGCGATCACGCCGGCGCCGCCGGTCCGGTTCTCGACGATGACGGTTTGATTGCCGGTTTCGGCGAACTTCTGCCCGATGATGCGGGGGAGAATGTCGCCGATCCCGCCCGGCGCCGCCGGCACGAGAATCCTGATCGGCCGGTTGGGATAGTCCTGGCCGCGCGCCGGCATCGCCGCACATGCGACGATGCCGGTGAGCAGCATCGCCAGAACGGGTGCGCGAGCGGGATGCATTGTCAGTCCCCGAATGCCGCCTGCGTCACTCGATCTTGATGTTGGCCTTGCGGATGACCTCGCCGAATTTCCGCGTCTCCGCGTTGATGAACGCGCCGAAGGTGTCGGCGCTGCCGAGCGGCATGGTGGCGCCGGTGTTGGTGAAGCGGCCGCGCGACTCCGGCGTCGAGAACGCCTTGTTGGCCTCGCGGTTGATCCAGGCGATCGCCGCCGGCGGCGTGCCGGCCGGAGCGACCAGTCCGAACCACGCGGTGATTTCGATCGGCTGGCCCTGCTCGGTCAGCGTCGGGACATCCGGCAACGCCGTCGACCGCTCCTTGGTGGCGACGCCGATGGCGCGGACACGGCCCTCCTTGATCGGGCCGGCGGCGAGCGAGACGACGTCGAACAGCATGCTGACATGGCCCGCCATCAGGTCTTGTGCAGCGGGTGCCGCGCCCTTGTAGGGCACGTGCGTAATGTCCACGCCGTTGGCGAGCTTGAACAGTTCGCCGGCGATATGGCCGGTCGTGCCCACACCTTGCGATGCGTAGCTGAGCTTGCCCGGATTGGCCTTGGCGTAGGCCACCAATTCCTTCACGTCCTTGGCCGGCACCGATGGATGGACGATCAGGATGTTCGGCACCGAGACCAGGTGGACGACCGGCGTCAGGTCCTTGGTGGGATCATACGGCAGCTTGGTCAGGTGCGGCATGATCGAAAGCACCGAGTGAAAGCCCAGCATCAGCGTGTAGCCGTCGGCCGGGCTCTTCGCGACCGCGTCGGCACCGACCACGCCGGCCGCGCCGGCGCGGTTCTCGACGACCACGGAAGGGCCTCCGCCTTCACCGAGCTTGGCGGCGAAGGCTCGCGAAACGATATCGCCCACGCCGCCGGGGGCGATCGGCACGATGATCTTGATCGGCTTC
>CAMDEB010000216.1 GCA_945893085.1 Rhodoplanes serenus
CAGCTCAAGACCGCGCTCGAAGCGCTGACGCGCAATGCCGCGGGCGGCAACGGCAATCTCTTGGCGCTTGCGGTTGACGCCGCGCGGGCCAAGGCGACCGTCGGCGAGATTTCGTCGGCGCTGGAGCAGGTGTTCGGCCGTCACCGCGCGGAGATCCGCTCGATCTCCGGCGTGTTCAAGCGGGAGGTCGGAATGACCGGGACTGTGGAGCGGGTGCAGAAGCTGGTCGCGGCCTTCGAGGCCAACGAAGGCCGGCGGCCGCGCATCCTGGTGGCCAAGATCGGCCAGGACGGCCACGACCGCGGCCAGAAGGTGATCGCCTCGGCGTTCGCGGATCTGGGCTTCGACGTCGACATCGGCCCGCTGTTCGCGACGCCCGCCGAGGCCGCGCGCCAGGCGATCGAGAACGACGTGCACATCCTCGGCGTGTCGTCGCTCGCGGCGGCGCATCTGACGCTGGTGCCGGAGCTCAAGACCGAGCTGACCGCGCAGGGCCGCGGCGACATCATGATCGTGGTCGGCGGCGTGGTGCCGCAGCAGGACTACGAGGTGCTGACGAAAGCCGGCGCCGAGGCGATCTTCCCGCCCGGCACGGTGATCGCGGATGCCGCGGTGTCGCTGTTGGAGACGCTGAGCAAGCGGCTTGGGCACGCCAGCGCGGCGGCGGAGTAGCGACGAACACGTTTTGGTCCTTTGTGATATCATGACGGCATGACTCGCGATGAAATCATCAATAGGCTGCGCTCGACCGCCCCGGCCCTGAAGGCCGAGGGCGTGACCAAGCTTGCCATCTTCGGTTCGCGGGCCCGCGGCGATGCGCGTGACGACAGCGATCTCGACGTGTTGATCGATGTCGATGACAAGGCGACGTTTTCGCTGCTCGATCTCGTCGGTGTCGAGCAGATCATACGCGAGGCGACGGGCCTTCAGACACAAGCTGAGATGCGGCGTTCGATCGAGCCGCGCTTCGCAAAGCGGATTTCGGACGACGTGATCGAGGTTTTCTGACGTGCCGCCGACGCTTGCAGACCGGTTGATCCATATTCTTCAGGCGATCGATAACATCCAGTCTTTTTTGGCAGACAAAACGCAGGCGGATTTTGAGGCTGATATATTCTTGCGCCTCGCCGTCGAGCGCGCGTTTGAAATTATCAGCGAGGCGTCGCGGCGGCTTCCAGACGAAGTTAAAGAGCGAGAAACCCAGATCAACTGGCAAGGCATGGCTGCGCTCGGCAACCGCCTTCGTCATGCCTATCATCGCGTGGAGGCCACGCTGTTGTGGGATATCGCGAAGCGCGACTTACCGCCATTGAAAGCCTTCGCCGACCGCATCGTGCGAGAAGAGCAATGAGTTGCTCACCGAGACATGCCGCCGCCCCGAGGACGTGTTCGTGGCGAGCATGTCGGTCGCCTCGATCTCGGGGGCGAGCGTAGCGCCCTCACCGCGCGCCGGTCGTCACCACCGGCTGGATTTCGATGTTCGGCCGCCGATCGAGGATGCTGCGCGCGTGGCTCATCACGTGGTCGGCGACGATCGCGTGCGCTTCGGCGCTCGGGTGCAGCGCGCCGCTGTAGAGTCCGGCATAGGCCGGCTGCAGGATATCGAACGGCGAGAGGCCCTCGCGGTGGGTGTTGGCGGCGAGGAACGCGTCGTTCGGCGTGCGGAACAGCCGCCAGCGGCTGGCGTAGGGCAGCGTCGTATCCGGCGAGTACGGCTTGAACTCGTCGGTGAGGCGCGACTTGCGCGGCATCGCCATGTTGAGGCCGTCGGCAATCACCTGGCGCGGATTGCGCGCGCAGACGCCACGCTTGGCGAATTTCGCCTGATGCTCGGTCACCAGATTGAAGCCGGTGCCTGAGCCGGTCGCGAGCCCCGCCGGGCAATCGGCGCGGCGGCCGGTGTTGCTGGTGCATTCGAGGTGCTTGACGAAGTCCTTGAAGAACGTCGCGGTCTCGCCGAGCCGCTCGCGGCTGAGCTTGAGGTTGGGATGCACGTCCATGCCGAGCGTCGGCGCCGTGCCGCAGAGCGCACCGTTCTCGTCATACTGGAGCGGTTCGTAGGCGTTCTGCACCACGCGCGCGGGCTCGACGCCGAAGCCGTCGCGCAGCGCGTCTTTGACCGCCTTGAGCCGCTTGTCGAGGCCGCCGAGATAGGCGCGCGACACGCTCGGCGGGAAGCGCAATTCATGCCCGACCAGGCCGACGATCGGCGCGATGTCGGCGGCGCTCTCGGTCATCGCATAGAGCGCCAGCGCGCCGAAGCCGACGTCGTTGCCGCCGATCGACAGCAGCACCAGATCGAGCGGGCGATTGCGTTGCGCCTGCGGGCACCAGCGCTGCTCCACCGCGCGCGTGTCGGCGCCGGTTAAGCCGTGCCGGAAGAACGGCATGGTGTAGGCGACGTGCTGGGTGCGCGCCGCCCCGCCGCCGCGGCAAATCAGATCGCTCAACTGGTCGAACTGGGCGCGCACCTGCGGCGCCTTGCCCTCGCGCGCCGGCATGTCGAGGAACAGGCCCTCCGTCACCTCGGCGCCGGAGCAGGCGAGCGACACCAGCGTCACCGAGCGGTGACGGTTCTCCAGCGCCAATTGCAGGCCGACGCGGAACGGATAGCCGTATTGCGAGCGGTGGCAGTCGGCGCTGATCCAGCGCGCGGAGCGCTGCTCGAAGGCGGACTGGAATTCGCGGGAGCCGCCGCGATACATGATCTGCTTTTCTTCGTCCTCGAGCCTACGCCGCGGCAGCACCTTCGGGTCGTGCTCGCCTTCGGCCGAGGCGACGCCGTACATGTTCGGCTGCTTGCTCTGCCGGGACGCGACGTCCTGCTCGCGCATCATGGTCGGGTCGTAGAGCATTTCGCGGCTGCCGCTGAAGCTCACCGGCCGGTCGGGATTGCTCTCGCCCGAGGCGAAGGAATCGCCGAGCGCGACGACGAAGACGTCGTCGACCACCACGGTTTCGGCGAGCTCGCGGCCGTCGGGCAGCTTGACCGACACCGTCACGCCGGAGACCGCGCGGTCGAGCGAGAACGGCACGCGCGCGATGGTGAGCTTGGTCTTGCAGGCTTGCTTGCGGGTCTCGGCCTTGCCGCCCGCTCTGCGCGGCTGCCAGCTCCAGACGCATTCGCCCTCGACGGCCGGCTCCGCAAGACCGATCGCGACCGTGTGCGCCTCGGGCAGGATGTAGTCTTCCTTGGCCTTGCCCCAGGAATACTGGCGCTCGCATTGGGTGGGATAGCGCTTCGGGCTGCCGTTGTTTTCGTAGCAGACGGCGGCAAGCGTCTGCGCGGCCCAGCCGAGCCGCGACTGCTCATAGCGCGCGCGCTTGGTCGCGGCGCATTTGTCGGGCGTGGACGGATCTTTGCAATCCGGATCGTTGAGCCGGCGCTCCAGCTTCCAGACGATGTCGGCGGGCAGCGGCGCGCTCGGATCGCCGCGCACCTGCTTGAACGCGGTCTCATGCAGCGCGAAGGATTTGGTTGGCTTGAACAGCCGGAACGGGTTTTCGACCTCCCAGACGAGGTCGGCCGCCGCCGCCGGGGCAACGCCCAGTCCCGCGCAGGCCAACACCATCCACGACGCAACCGCTACCGTTCGACGCATGACACCCCCGCCGGCGCGTTAAGAGTACATTAACCCTTTGGTAGCGGCGAGCGGCTCCTGGGTTCATGCCTAACAGCGCAAACTGAGGAAAAAAGCTTGGCTTTCCGGACAGTTTTAGGTATTCTGGTCTAGTCAAACTAGTTAGACTAGAATTTTGGATAAGCCTATGAAACAGGTCGGAATTTTCGAGGCCAAGACTCACCTTTCGAGCCTTGTCGATGAGGTCGAGAAGGGCGGCGAGATCGTCATCACCCGGCATGGCAAGCCGGTGGCGCGGCTGGTGCGGGCCCAGGCCCAGTTCAGCCCGGAGGTCATTGAACGGCGGCGGCAGGCCATTCGAGAAATCCGCGAGATCGCCAGCAAGCTGAAGATCCGCGCGACCCAGGAAGAGATTAAAAGCTGGATCAATGAGGGCCGCCGTTGATTGTCATCGACGCCTCGCTGACGATGGCATGGCTCTTGGCGGAGCCGACCTTGGCACCGTCACTTGGCTTCGACGATTTGTTCGAGCGCGAAGCTCTGGTCGTGCCGCCGCACTGGCAGGCTGAAGTCGGAAATGCGTTCATCACCGCTCTGCGCCGCGGCCGTATTCCACGTGACCGGATGGAGATGTTGGTTCAACGCCTGGCAGCTCTCGACATTCAAATCGAGCCGACGGTCGGCATCGAGCAGATCATTCCGCTCACTGAGTTTGCCGCAACACATAACTTGACCTACTACGACGCGGCCTACGTGCAGATCGCACTTGACCGGTCGATTGCGCTCGGAACGCTCGACAACGACATGCGCGCCTCGGCGCGGCGGCTGAACATCCCTCTCCTTCCCGCCGCGGCACCATGAGCGCCCCCAACCTCGCCGCCCGCGTCCGCTCAGGCGACCGCGCCACGCTCGCCCGCGCCATCACGCTGATCGAGAGCAAGCGCTCGGATCATCGCAAGGCCGCGCATCGTCTGGTGCAGGAGCTGTTGCCGCAGACCGGCCGCGCGATCCGCGTCGGCATCACCGGCGCGCCCGGCGTCGGCAAGTCGCTGACCATCGACACGCTCGGCACCCACCTCACCGCCAAAGGCCACAAGGTCGCGGTGCTGGCGGTCGATCCGTCGTCGACCCGCACCGGCGGCTCGATCCTTGGCGACAAGACCCGCATGGCGCGGCTCGCCAGCGATCCCGACGCGTTCGTGCGGCCTTCTCCGTCGTCCGGCACGCTCGGCGGCGTCGCCGCCAAGACGCGCGAGACCATGCTGCTGTGCGAGGCGGCGGGCTACGACGTGGTGCTGGTCGAGACCGTCGGCATCGGCCAGTCGGAGACCGCGGTCGCCGACATGACCGATTTCTTTCTCGCCCTGATGCTGCCCGGCGCCGGCGACGAATTGCAGGGCATCAAGAAGGGACTGGTCGAGCTCGCCGACATGATCGCGGTCAACAAGGCCGACGGCGACAACCTCAAGCGCGCCAACGCGGCCGCCGCCGAATACCGCGCCGCGCTGCACATCCTGACGCCACGGTCGGAAAACTGGACGCCGCCGGTGATCAGCTATTCGGCGCTCGCCGAGACCGGCATCGACGAATTGTGGGCGCAAGTGCTCGCGCATCGCGAGAAGTTGACGCAGTCGGGCGAGCTCGCCGCGCGACGGCGCGAGCAGCAGGTCAAATGGATGTGGGCGATGCTCGAAGATCGCGTGTTCGCGCGGCTGCGGTCGGACGCCGCGTTGCGGGCTAAGCTGCCGCAGATCGAGGCGGCCGTGGCCGAGGGGCGGTTGTCGCCGACGCTGGCGGTCGAGGAGATCGCGGCGGCGCTCGGCGTCTGAACGCCCCAGCATTCCCATTGCGGCACGCCCAGGCCATTAACCGTGACGCGCGAGGCCGTTTCTGTCCCGGTCCGGCACAGGATTCCTGGCCTGGAACTTGAAGCTTACGACTCCGAGATTCAAATCGGAGTGCGTCATGGGTATCAACCGCCGTCGCCTGATCGCCTTGTCCGCGCTGACCGGCGCCGTGCCGATCACGGCGCTGGCAACGCCCGCAATGGGCGCCCCGCTCTCGACGCTCGGCGTCGACGCCACCCAGCTCGGCGTGCGCGCCGGCGGCGGCGCCGACCAGACCCGGATGCTGCAATCGGCGATCGACCAGACCGCGGGCTCCCGCGTGCCGCTGGTGCTCGGTCCCGGCGAATACCGCCTCGGCGAGATCAAACTGCCGACCGGCACGCAGCTCGTTGGCGTGCGCGGCGCGACCCGGCTGGCGTTCACCGGCGGCGCGGCGATGATCTCCGCGCGCGGCGCCGATCACGTCACCCTTTCCGGCCTGGTTCTCGAAGGCGGCGGCAAGCCGCTGCCCGATGGCGGCGCGCTGGTGCGGCTCGCGGAAGGCCGCAACCTGCGCATCGTCGATTGCGAAGTGCTCGGCTCCGGCGGCAACGGCATCGCGCTCGAAGCCATGGACGGGGTGATCTCCGGCACCACCATCGTCGGCGCCGCGGAGGCCGCCATTTTCTCGCGCGACGCGCGCGGCCTCACCATCCAGGGCAACACCGTGCGCGGCTCGGGCAACAACGGCATCCTGGTCTGGCGCTCGGCCAAGGGCGACGACGGCACGCTGGTGATCGACAACCGCATCGAGGACATCGCCAACAAGCGCGGCGGGTCGGGCCAGTGGGGCAACGGCATCAACGTGTTCCGCGCCGGCAACGTGATCGTGCGCGGCAACCGCATCAGTCGCGTGGCGTTCACGGCGGTGCGCGGCAACGCCGCCTCCAACATCCAGATCGTCGGCAACACGGTGACCGAGTGCGGCGAAGTCGCGCTCTATGCGGAGTTCGGATTCGAAGGCGCGGTGATCGCCAACAACACGGTCGAGGGTGCAGCCTTCGGCATCTCGGTGACCAACTTCAACGAAGGCGGCCGGCTCGCCGTGGTCCAAGGCAACCTGATCCGCAATCTGCGGCCCGGACGTACCGCCAATGCCGATCCTAGCAGCGACGGTATCGGCATCGCGGTCGAGGCCGACGCTTCGGTCACCGGCAACGTGATCGAGAACGCGGCCAAGGCCGGCATCAACGTCGGCTGGGGAAAATACATGCGCGACGTCTCGGTGGTAGGCAATGTGGTGCGCACATCCGGTTTCGGCATCGCCGTCTCGGTCGCAAACGGCGCCGGCACCGCGATCATCGCCGGCAACCTGATCGGCGGCTCGACGCGCGGCGCGATCGTCGGCATGGATTTCGCGCAGGCCGTTACCGGCGACCTGATCAAGGAACCGGCGCGGTTCGCCAACCTGCAGATCAGCGGCAACCGGGTGCGCTGACAGCCGAAATTTCCCGCGCAATCGTTCCGCAATCGGCGTCATACATTCGTCGCGCCATGCCGCAGGAAACTCCGAGCTTTTTTACTGCCAAAGCCAGTCAACGGGTCTAAGCTTCCCACGCTTGCACGCGTCGGTGGGGTTGGCTCATGTCGGCTGAGAAATCTCGAATCGAACCGGCATCGCCTGCTCTCAGCCACTGGCTGAAATATTCAGCCGAACTTGTCGCCATCGCGATCATCTATCTGGCAACGGCGAAGTTCTGCCTGGGTCTGGCTTCGATCCATCCCAGCGCGAGTCCGATCTGGATTCCGACCGGCTTCGCGTTGGCCGCCATGCTGCTGCGGGGCTACCGGGTGTGGCCCGCCATCCTGCTCGCCGCATTCGTCGCCAATGCGACGACGGTCGGCTCGCCCGCCACGTCGTTCGCCATTGCCATCGGCAACACGCTCGAGAGCGTGGTCGCCGCCACCCTCATCCATCGCTGGGCCGAGGGCGTCAGCACATTCGACACGCCCGCAGGCGTCGGCCGATTTGCCGCGATCTGTTTCATCAGCACGATCGTCAGCGCGACCATCGGCGTCG
>CAMDEB010000217.1 GCA_945893085.1 Rhodoplanes serenus
CGTTCTGCCGCAGCGCCTTGCCGGCCTGCCAGGCGGCTTCGCCGCCGATGCCGGCGGCGCGCGAGGCCCAGGTGCCGCCGCCGTAGGGCGTGTTGTCGGTGTCGCCCATGATGACGCGCACCCGCTCCATCGGCACGCCGAACGAGGTGGCGACGCATTGCGCGATCACGGCCTCCGCGCCCTGGCCCTGTTCGGATACGCCGGTGTGGCAGAAGATCGCGCCGGTGGCGTCGAGCCGCACCGTGGCGCCGTCCTGCGCGGAGATTTTTGCGCCGCCGACGCCGTAGAACGCGGCGCTCGGGTTGGTCACCTCGACGAAGCTCGCGAAGCCGATGCCGCGGTAGATGCCGTTCTCGCGCAGGCGCGCCTGCTCGGCGCGCAGGCCCGCGTAGTTCATCATCGAGTCGAGATTGGCGAGCGCCGCGTGATGCGACAGCGCCTCGAACTTGATGCCGGACGGTCCCTGCGATGGATGTGCGTCGTCGGCGATGAGATTGCGCCGGCGCAGCTCCAGCGGGTCCATGTCGATCTTGGCGGCTGCCAGCTCGATCAGGCCTTCGGTCACCGCGGTCGCGATCGGATGGCCGACCGCGCGGTACTGGCACATCACGTTCTTGTTCTGGAACACCACGCGCGCCCGGGCGCGATAATTCGGGCAGGTGTAGGGACCGCCGGTGAGATTGACGATCTGGTTTGCCTCGATACCGGAGGTGCGCGGATAGACCGAGTAGGGGCCGATGCCGGTGAGGTCGTCGATCTCCCAGGCGGTGATGGTGCCGTCGTTCTTGACGCCGATCTTCGCCTTGACGCGATGGTCGCGGGCGTGGATGTCGGTGACGAAGCTCTCGATCCGGTCGGCGACGAATTTGACCGGCCGCTTGAGCAGCTTCGACAGCGCCACCGTCGCCATCTCGTCGGCGTAGGTGTGCACCTTGATGCCGAACGAGCCGCCGACGTCCTTGGTGACGACCCGCACCTGGTGCTCCTCGAGCGCGAGGTGCTTGGCGAACAGGTTCTGCATCATGTGCGGCGCCTGGGTGCCTTGATAGACGGTCAGGCGTGCTTCCCCGGGATTCCAGTCGGCGACGATCGAGCGCGGCTCGTTGCACACGCCGGTGTGGCGGCCGAACACGAAAGTGGTCTCGATCACCGCATCGGCGTCCTTGAAACCTTGGTCGGGATCACCTGCGGTGTGGAGGCGTTCGAAACACAGATTGTCGTTGATCGAGGCGTGGATGACCGGCGTTCCGGCATCGAGCGCGGTCTCGGGGTCGGTGACCGCCTGCAATTCTTCGTATTCGACGGCAACCAGCTCGCAGCCGTCCTCGGCCTCGGCGCGACTGCGCGCGACCACGGCGCAGACCGCCTCGCCGGCCCAGCAGGCGCGCTCGACCGCGATGGCGTGCTGCGGCGCGGACTTGATGCCCTTGAGATGGGTCAGCACGCCGACCCAGGGCGTGATCACCTTGGCAAGCTCCGGCCCGGTGACAACCGCGACGACGCCGGGCGCTTGCTTCGCCGCTGCCGAGTCGATTTTTTTGATCCGCGCGTGGGCGTGCGGCGAGCGCACGAAGGCGACGTGGGCCATGCGCGGCAGCACCACGTCGCTGACGTATTGTGCGCGGCCCTGCAGCAGGCGCGCCATGTTCGGCCGCGGCACCGAGCGGCCGATGTAGGAGTTCGGCCGGTCGAGCGCGGTGAGGGTGGAGGGCTCGTCTTCGGCGATTTTCATTTTTTGCCTCGCGCCTCCGCCACCGCCTCGATCGCATCGATGATCGCCTGATAGCCGGTGCAGCGGCAGTAGTTGCCGGAAATCTGCTCGCGGATCTTGTCGCGGCTCGGCACACCACCCTGCGCCAGCAATTCCTGCGCGGTGAGCAGCATGCCGGGTGTGCAGAAGCCACATTGCAGCGCGTTGCGCTGCTCGAACGCCGCTTGAAGGTCGGCGATCTCGCCCAGATCGGAGACGCCCTCAATGGTTTCGACCTTGGCGCCGTCGCATTGCGCTGCCAGCATCAGGCAGCCACGCACGACCACGCCGTCGACCCGCACCGTGCAGGCGCCGCAGACGCCGTGCTCGCAGCCGACGTGGCTGCCGGTGAGCGACAGGGTTTCACGCAGGAAATCGACCAGGTTGGTGCGGGCATCGACGGTCTCGACGACGGTTTCGCCGTTGACGGTGAGGGTGACATTACAGCGTTCGGCGCTCATGACCGCGGCTCCGCAAGCTGCTTCGCCACCCGCCGCAGCAGCACGCCGGCAAGGTGCTTCTTGGTGGCACCGGTCGATTGCACATCGTCGGACGGATCAAGGTCCTGCGCCAGTGCGGCGACGGCCGCATCGATGTCGCCGCCGGCCAGCGCCGCCTCCGCCTTCTTCGCCCGCAGTGGCGTCGCGCCGACGCCGAAATAGGCGAGGCGGATGTCAGTGAGCCCCTTGCCGTCGGCTCTCGCACTTGCTGCGAGCCCGACCATGGCGTAATCGCCGTGGCGGCGTGCGAACTCCGCGAAGCCGACCCTCGTCTGCGCCGTGGCCGCCGGGATGCGGATCGCGGTCAGCACGTCCTGCGGGCCGAGCGCGGTCTCGAACAGACCCTTGAAGAAATCGTCGGCCTGCACCGTGCGCTTGCCCGTGGGCCCCGCGATATCGATTTCGCCTGCCATCGCCAGCAGGCAGGCCGGCAGCTCGGCCGCCGGATCGGCGAAGGCGATCGAGCCGCCGAGCGTGCCGCGGTTGCGGATCGCGGCATGGCCGATATGGGGAAGCGCGAGATAGATCAGCGGGGCGTGTTTGGCCACCAGGTCGGAATGCTCGGCCTGGACGTGGCGGGTCAGCGCGCCGATTTCGAGCGCGCTGTTCTTCAGCGCGATGCCGTCGAGGCCCGAAACGCCGTTGAGGTCGATCAGCAGCTTCGGCGCGGACAGCCGCATGTTCAGCGTGGCCATCAGGCTCTGGCCACCGGCGAGCAGCCGCGCCTCGCCGTCGGGACGGCCGAGCAGCTCGATCGCGTGATCGAGCGATTTCGCCTTCGCATAGGCAAATGGCGCCGGCTTCACGCGGTAGCTCCTCCCGGTACGGCTTCTATTTTTTCTTATTCTGTCGGGGAACGGCGGCGCGGGCAACACGACTCCGCTGTCGTTCCCGCGAAAGCGGGAACCCACGGCGCAGCAACTCAGTTTGGTGGGTATGGGTCCCCTGCCTGCGCGGGGACGACAGATTCAGTGAAGCGACCTACTCATCCTTGCGGTTGGTGAACCGCGCGTTGCCGAGGCCGGTGCCGATGGTGAGCACCCCCCAACGCTCCACGTCCTTCATGAACGGCGCCTCGCTCAGGCCCTGCACCACGGCGTCGTTGTGCATGACGATGGCGGTGTCGTCGTCGCCGATCTTCGGGATCGCCGCGTGCAGGCTCCCCGGCAGATGGAATTTGCTGCTCTCCCAGTTGCCCGGCAGGTTCTGCGCGCCGCGGTCGATCGAGCCGTCCTCGTTGATGATGCCCGGGCAGCCGATACCGATGAAGGGCGCGAGCGCGAGGCCCTCCTTCTTGGCCTTGTCGATCAGTCCCTTGATCATGTCCACGATCTTTTCGATCGCGGCCTCGCGGTTGATCTTCTTCTCGTCGGCGTGACGCCACAGCTCGAACTTCCAGACGCTCGCCTTGGCAAGGTCGGCGGCTTTCTTGAGATTGAGCTCGACCACGCCAGCGCGGATGTTGGTGCCGCCGATGTCGACAGCGAGAATCGCGTCGTGCGCTTTGAACATCCATTTCGGAGCGAGATGCGCGGCGCCGATCAGGCCGGCCTCGTCCGGATCGTTGCGGATCGGCACCAGCTCCACGTCGACCTTATCGGCCTTGAGGATCACCGAGGTCCGGCCGATCACCAGCTCGCCGACGCGACTGGCGCGGAAGCCGCCGCCAATCACGATCCGCTCGGTGTCCTTCCAGCCCTTGGTCTTGAGGAAGCGGCGGATCACCAGCGCCAATTCCTGAGAGAAATCCTCGATCGCGCCCTGCAGGATGCCGGCGGCCTCTTGATCGCCCTTGGATAGCAGGGCGTCGAGTGTCTTCTTGGAAATCTTGTCGCTCGGCTCGTCGCCGAACGGGTCGTTGCCGTTCTTGCGGAGCTGCTTGCGCCAGTTCTCGATGATGTCGCGGAACGCGCCCTTGCTGGCGCGGTCGCCGATGAAGCCTTCGTCGTCCTTCAGCTCGATGTTGTAGCTGTCGAGCTCGACGGAGGGCAGGCGGGACGCGCCATGCGAGGCGATGGCGGGAAGCGTGGCGGTTTCAGCCATGGAGAGCCCCTGTGACCGTCCCCCGTCAACCGCGCAGGGCGGGGAAAGTTTCACCGGAGCCTTTTGCCTAGGATTTCTCGATATTCCGCACGATATCGATCGCCCGGCGAAGCAGCGTCATCGACGCCTCCAGCGTGCGGAACGCCGCGTGGGCCGACAGCGTGACGTTGTCCAGGGCCGCGATGGGAGTGTCGGCCTTGAGCGGCTCGTTGTGAAAGACATCGAGTCCGGCATGGCGGATATGCCCGCTGCGCAACGCATCGAGCAGCGCCGCTTCGTCGACCAGTGCGCCGCGTGCGGTGTTGACCAGGATCGCGCCTGGTTTCATGCGCGCGATTCGCTTGGCGTCGAGGAAGCCGCGGGTCTCGTCGCCGAGCGTCAGGTTGAGCGAGACCACGTCGGATTGGGCGAGCAGGGTGTCGATGTCGACCATCGGCACGCCAGCGTCCGGCCGCGGCGTGCGGTTCCAGGCGATCACCTGCATGCCGATGCCCTTGGCGATGCGCGCCACCTCGGCGCCGATGCCGCCGAAGCCGATGATGCCGAGCGTCTTGCCGTGCAGTTGCATGCCCTCGAGCGAGGCCCAGGTGCCGGCGCGGATGCTGCGGTCCATGCGGGCGAGATCGCGGGCGGCCGCGAACATCAACGCGACGGTCTGCTCGGCCACCGCGGTGTCGCCGTAGCCCTTGATGGTGTGGACCTTGACGCCGATGCCCTCCAGCTCGGCGACGTTCATGTAGCTCGCGGCGCCGGTGCCGAGGAACACGATGTGCTTAAGGGCTTTGCATTGCCGGACCAGGTCGGTCGGCATGTAGGAATGGTCGTCGATCGCGATCTCATGGTCGCCGACGACGCGCGGCAGCTCGTTCTTCTCGAACGGAACGGTGTTGACCGTCACCGCCGGATCGTCCGGGCGATGCACGCGCTGCCACACCGCGCCGAGCTGCTGATTGCAGTCGATGAATATGGTTTTCATGCTTACCTTGCCACCACCGGCCTTGCCTCCAGCACCGGCGCGTGTACCGCGAGGCCGGCAAACTCCGAACCCTCCTCGAACCACGACTTCGGCGCCGGATGGCCCCACAGCGTCTGCCGCTGCGGGTCGTCGAGCGACCAGCGCAACGGCTCGAGATCGGGATCGACCGTCAGATAGTCGCTGGTGAACAGCTCGATGCGGTGGCCGTCGGGATCGCGGATATAAAGGAAGAAAGCGTTGGAGATGCCGTGCCGGCCCGGGCCGCGCTCCATGTTGGCGAGATAACCGCTCGTCGCCATCACGTCGCAGATGTGCAGGATGTCGAGCGGGCTCGCCGTCCACACGCCGATGTGGTGCAGCCGCGGTCCTCGCCCGTTGGTGAAGGCGAGGTCGTGGACGTTGCCCTTGCGGTGCAGCCACACCGCCCAGAGCTTGGGATCGGCGCCGTCGGTTTCGGTGTATTCGGTCAGCTTGAAGCCGAGGTCGGCATAGAAATCGTAGCTCGCCTGCACGTCGGGCGTGAAGCAGTTGATGTGATCGATGCGCTGGATGCGCGCGCCCTGGTAGGCGGCATAGCGTTGCAGCATGCGCTCGGCCTGATCCATCTTGAAATAGAAATCGAGCGGCATGCCGCTTGGGTCGGCGGTGCGCAGCGTGCGGCCCTGATATGGCACCTCCGGGAAAGATACCGGCAGGTTCCTGGCGCGGAACCAGGATGCGGCACGCTCGACATCCTCTTCGCTCGCGACCTTGAAGCCGAGCGCGCGGGCTTGCGGCTCTTTCGCCTGGCGCAGCACGATCGAATGATGGTTGCGCTCCTCGACCGCGCGCAGATGGAGCGCGTCCGGCTCCTCCGCGCTGACGAGGTAGCCAAGGCAATCGACATAGAAGGCGCGGGAGCGGGCCAGGTCGCGCACCGCGAGCTCGACGTGGCTGGCGCGCACCACGTTGAACGGGGGCTCGAAGTTGGGCTTGCGGATGGGCATTGGCGACCTTGGCAGTCTCTATGGCGGTTTCTAGCGCCTTATTGTACGACGGGCGAGCCTCGCCGTTGCGCGGCGCCGAGAGAGGTCATTCGGATGCATTTTGCCAGCTATAACATCCGTGGGCGGTCCAGTTTCGGGGTCGTTCTGGGCGATGGGATCGTCGACCTGCGGTTGCGGCTCAGCCCGCGCTATCAGTCGCTGTTCGATGTGCTGCGGGCCGGCGCGCTGGAGGAGGCCCAGGCGCTCGTGGCCGGGGTCCGCGCCGATTTTCCGCTGGCGGAGGCCGAGCTGCTCAACCCGGTGCCCGGCGGCGAGAAGATCCTTTGCATCGGCGTCAACTACGCCAATCGCGACGCCGAGCTGGCCTACGCCGGGGGCAACGAGGGCGCGAAATATCCGAGCATGTTCTTCAAGCCGCCCAACACCCTGGTCGGCCACAATGCTCCGATCCTGCGGCCGAAGGAATCCGAGCAACTCGAATATGAGGGCGAGATCGCGCTGGTGATCGGCAAGACGGCGCGCCGGATTCCCAAAGAGCGCGCGTTGGACTGCGTTGCCGGCATCACGCTGTGCAACGAAGGCACCATCCGCGACTGGATCCGGCATGGCCGGTTCAACGTCACGCAAGGCAAAAGCTGGGACGCGACCGGCAGCATCGGTCCATGGATGACGACGGGTGTCGATCTGACCAGGCCGCTGCACATCACCGTGAAGATCAACGGCGAGGTGACTCAGGACGACACGACCGACAGCATGATCTTCAAGTTCGCCGACATCCTGTCGTACGTCTCGACCTTCATGACGTTGAAGCCGGGCGACATCATCGCCACCGGCACGCCGACCAAGATCGGGCCGAAGACCGAGCCGCCGCGCTGGCTCAAGGCCGGCGACGTGTTCGAGATGACGGTTCCGGAGATCGGCACGTTGAGCAACAGGGTGGCGGACGAGAGGTAAAGTCGCTTCATAAACACGACTGTCATCGCCGGGCTTGTCCCGGCGATCCCGATCAGGTGAGCACAGTGCTTTCCTAAGCGGGATGGCCGGGACAAGCCCGGCCATGACGGAGTAACTAATTGGGCCAACAGCGCAAGCAGGGGGAATAAATGCCAGGACAGTTTGCAGGAAAAGTCGTTGTCATCACCGGCGGCAGCCGCGGCATCGGCCGCGCCATCGCCGTGGCTTTCGCGAAGGAGGGCGCGCAGACCGTGCTGGCGTCGTCGTCGGAATCCAAT
>CAMDEB010000218.1 GCA_945893085.1 Rhodoplanes serenus
AGCATCCGCTCGGCGACGAAGTTCGCGAGATCGACCGAGATGTTGTAGTTGGTCGAGCCCTTCGGCAGATCGCGCCGCAACGGCAAGGCGAGGTTGATTTGGGCGCTGAGCGTGCCGCGGCTGGTGGTCGGATCGAACGGCACGCCGGAAAAATCGCGCAATCGCTCCAGCGCGAGCAACTCGGCGGCAGCCGGCACCGATCCATCGAGCCGGAACCGCACGCGCGCCGCCGGCGTCGCGGGATTCATGTCCGGCACCTCGAACACGCCGTTGACGAGCGAAAGCCTGCGGCCGGGCGACACATCGATGGTGCCCTTGCCGACCGTGACCGTGGCGGTGCGGCCGGTGATGCGGGCGGTCAGATCGGCATCACGGATCGTCGGCAGGCCTTCGACCGGACGCAAGGTGGTTGCGCTGGTGACGATGTCGACCGAAAGCCCCTCTTCGGGAATCGCCGGGCCGTTGGTCCGCAACGACGCCAGCGGCGCATTGGTCGCCACGTCGATCCGTTCCACGGTTCCGCTGATGAGATGCTGCGTCGCCCACTCGCGCACCTTCGGAGCCACCACGACGGGCCATAGCCGCTTGAGTGCGGCTACACTCATCCGACTTCCCGCAAGCCCGATCGCGAGCCGCGGCTCGTCGCCGTAGTCGAGCGTCCCCGAGAAGGCGACGCTGACGTCCTTGGTCTCCTTGGGGCTGCCGAGCTCCTTGGTGCCGAAATCGGCCTGCTCAAGCGCGATGCGCTGCCTGTTGGTATCGATCTGCCCGCGCACCACCACGCGCTTGAGCGCCAGTCCTTCGTCGTCGGGTGACAGCGGATCGAGCAGGATCCATCCACCGCCGACCAGGAACATCCAATTGCCGCCGGGCGCCGCGGGTGGCGCGAACTCCGCCCCCAGGGTCAGGCGGGTCGAGCCGGCCACGATCTTGAACGGCATCCGCAGCGTCCGTCGCGCAATATCCCAGTCCAATCGGAACTCCGCGCTGGTGATCGGGATGCGAGCCTCGAGGTCGTCGCCGTCGCCGATCGAACCGCCCTCGGCGACGATCGTGCCGCCGACGATCTGCGGGGTGCCGTCGGGTCCGATATCCGACTCCACGGAGGCCGACAGCAGCGTGTCGGAGCGAAGCCCGGCTTCGCCCATACGCATGGCGAGCAGGTCATCGAGCAGAACCTTGCGGGCTTCGACTTGCAGCAGGCGGTGGCCTTGCCGGCGCGGCGTGAGCGCGGCGTGCAGCTGCCACGGCCGGTCCTGGTTGTCCGAACCCACGCTGAAGGCGACGCCGCCATCCTTGGGCCGGATCAGGCTCAGGTTCATCTGATTGAAATTGCGCTCCTGCGCGATGCGGCGGTCTTCGATGGTGAGGCTCGCGTTGGTGATGCCGATTTCGCTCAGCTCGTGGCCATCGAAGCCGGTCATCGCGAGATTGCGGCCGTCGCCGCCCAGCCCGCCGACGCCGTCGAGCCACGCCAGCAGCGCGGCAAGGTTGGTCGCGGCGCTGCGCTCGACGAACGACTGCAGCGAGAAGGCGCCCGGCTGCTGCACCGGAGCCGTCGCCGCTGCACCCGGCGAGAAGCTCGCAAACGGACGTTCGCCGCCCGCGAACACGTCGACCCGGCCGTCGGTCTCGATGCGGATCAGCATCCGGGCGTCGACCAGGCGGAAGCTCTCCGCGCGCGGACGCGCCACCCACAGGCTGGTGCCGGCGATCCCCACCTCGGCCTTCGGCGCCGCGGCGACCGCCGCGCCCGACACGTCAAGCACCACGATGTCGCGCAGACGAATCGCCGTGCGGCCCTGTGCATCGCGCTCGAGCTGCGTGCCGCCGACCTGGACGCGATAGCGGGTGCCGAGATTTTCCTCGATCGCCGAGATCAGCCAGGGCGTGACGAGATCGAGCGAGATCGGCCCGCTCGACAGCCGCCACCACAGCGCGCCGCAGCCGATCAGCATGATCGCACCGACGGCAACGATGCCGATCGCCGCCCGGCGCACCAACGGCCGGCGCAGGTTCACCGTCGGGAGCGCCGGCCGCCGCCACCGACGAGGCGTCAGCACAGCCGTGCCCGCAGCCTGGCAAGCGGTTTCATCCACCTGCTGGCGTTCCTTGAGAGCGGCTTCCAATTCCCGAAGCGCCGCGATGTGCGGACTGTTATCCTTGTCCGTCATGCCGGCTTAGGCGTCCCCTCGTCCGTCGGCCTGAGCTGTCTGTGCCGAAATAGCGATTCGCTTGGCGCGTCAGGGATTTCACATGAAATCCAGTGCCACCGCCAGCATCCGTGTTCCACGTATCACTAGCGCAGATTGACCCGTGGAAAACGACGAAAGGAAGGCCATATGGCCAGCAAGGTTACCACCGGTACGAAAGCCCCCAGCTTTACCCTGCCACGCGATGGCGGCGGCGAGGTGTCCCTCGCCGAGTTCCGCGGCCGAAAGCTGGTGCTTTACTTCTATCCGAAGGCCGACACTTCGGGCTGCACCCAGGAGGCCATCGACTTTTCGAAGTTCGCGCCCGCCTTCGCCAAGGCCGGCACCTCGATCGTCGGAGTGTCGGCAGACCCGGTTAAAAAGCAGGACAAGTTCAAGGCCAAGTACGACCTTTCGGTCATCCTGGGCTCCGACGAGACCCACGAGATGCTGGAGGCCTATGGCGTCTGGGCGGAGAAATCCATGTACGGCCGCAAGTACATGGGGATCCTGCGCAACACCTACCTGATCGGACCGGACGGCAAGGTCGCCCACATCTGGGAGAAGGTGAAGGTCCCGGGCCACGCCGAGGAGGTGCTGGCCGCCGCCAAGGCGCTGTAGGCGCCGCCGCCCGGCGGCCCGTTATGCACCGTTGATTCACGATCCGGCGCATTTTATCGGCCGCGTTGGGGGAAAATTAACCATGCCAGGCTGAAATCGGCAGCGATGCACCGGACCCGGTCAACGGGGACCGGGTGGGGAGCGTCGATGTCGCCTCGTGCTAAAGCCCATGCCCATTCCGGCCGCCACGGCGCGCGCACCGGCTACACCCTCGCGCACGCCGGCCGGCAATTCCGGCTCGGGCCGATCACGTTCTGGATCGCCGTCGGCTCGGTGACGATCATGGCCGGCTGGTCGCTCGCGACCGGAACCTATTTCGCCTTCCAGGATGACGTGCTGACGCGCCTGATCGCGCGCCAGGCCGATCAGCAATTCGCCTACGAGGATCGGATCGCCGAACTGCGCGCCCAGGTCGATCGCATCGCCAGCCGGCAGCTTCTTGACCAGGAGCAATTCGAGCAGAAGCTCGAACAGATCCTGCGGCGGCAGGCGACGCTCGAGTCCCGCGCCTCGGCGCTGACCGCGGTGCCCGACCCGATGCCGACCGGCTCGATCAACCGTTCGCGCCCCACCCCGCTCGCCGATCCAGCAGGGGGTGGATCGTTGAAGCCATCGCCGATCAGCGACACCGTGATCTTCACCGCGCCGCCCGATCGCGAGGCCCGGCTCGAATCCCGCGTGCTGCCGGCGACCGCGACGCGCGTCGCGGCCGCGACCAAGCCCGCCGCCGGCATCGAGGGTACGCTGGCGCGCCTGCAAGCCTCGCTCGATCGGGTCGAATCCCGCCAGACCGCAACGCTCAACACGCTTGAAGAGAGCTACGACACCAAGGCCAAGCGCATGCGCGGCGTGCTCACCGATCTCGGCGTCGACCTGAACAAGTCGGGCCCGTTGCCGCCGGCGACCGGCGGACCGTTCATCCCGGTGAAACTGGCGGCCAACGCCGGCGCGTTCGAACGCCAGCTCTATCGCATCCACATCGCGCGCTCGCAGATCGACCGGCTCACGCGCACGCTCGGCACGGTGCCGGTGCGCAAGCCGATCCTGGGAGAGATCGACCTCTCTTCGAGCTTCGGCGTGCGCAGCGATCCGTTCGGTCGCGGCCCCGCGATGCACTCCGGCCTCGATTTCCGCAGCAGCAGCGGCGACCCGGTGCGCGCCACCGCGAACGGCAAGGTCGAAACCGCCGGCTGGAACGGCGGCTACGGCAAGATGGTTGAAATCGACCACGGCAACGGCATCTCGACCCGTTACGGCCACCTGTCCGAGATCGAGGTGAAGCTCGGGCAGACGGTGCGCACCGGACAGACCATCGGCCGCGTCGGATCGACCGGACGTTCCACCGGGCCGCATCTGCACTACGAGACCCGCATCGACGGCGACGCGGTCGACCCGCAAAAATTCCTGCGCGCGGGAATCCGCCTCGGCAACGCGCTTTAGCGCATCGCAGCCATCGCGAAAAAATGGAGCGGCCCGCGAGCCGCTCCGCCGTCAGTTTGGGTTTTTCTCAGTCAGTCACGCACTTAGATAACGCCACACACAGACAACCGTTAGCCGCCCAGGGATTCCCCCTGGTTCGTCGCCTGGACCATGACCGCCGCAACGCTCAGACAAACCGCGGCCGCCGCAGCGATGGACAAAAGCGCGATCCACATGGTGCGTCCCTCCTGTTGGTTCCTGCTTGCCCTGGGAAGGGCCGGCGGAAATCCGATGACAACGCGGCGCGAGTCCCGCAGTTCCCGATGGAACCCGGCCGGCGGTTCCAAAAACCACCACGGTTGCAGAGGGTGTCCGATGAAACTGAACGCAATGTGCGCGCCGCGGCGCGGAAAAGACTCAAATTTCGATCAATAACGCCTGGAGTTTGACGGGATCCGCCTTCTGCTAATCCACGTCCTCGACCTGCTCCGGCCCGCCGCCAAAGGCCTTCTGGGCCAGGGTCGCCTCCATGAAGCGATCCAGATCGCCGTCCAGCACATCCGATGGCGTCGGCGAGGTCACGCCGGTGCGGAGGTCCTTCACCATCTGATAGGGCTGCAGCACGTAGGAGCGGATCTGGTGGCCCCAGCCGATGTCGGTCTTGGCCGCATTATCGGCCGCCGCCTTCTCCTCGCGCTTTTTCAGCTCGATGTCATAGAGCCGCGCGCGCAGCATGTTCCACGCGGTCGCCTTGTTCTTGTGCTGCGAACGCTCGGCCTGGCAGACCACGGCAACGCCGGTCGGAATGTGCGTAAGACGCACCGCGGATTCGGTCTTGTTGACGTGCTGGCCGCCGGCCCCCTGTGAGCGCATGGTGTCGACGCGCACATCGGCTTCGCTGATGTCGATCTTGATGCGGTCGTCGACCACCGGAAACACCGCGACGCTCGCGAACGACGTGTGGCGGCGCGCATTCGAGTCGAACGGCGAAATCCGGACCAGCCGGTGCACGCCGGCTTCGGTCTTGAGCCAGCCATAGGCGTTGCGGCCCTTGACCTGAATGGTCGCCGACTTGATGCCGGCGCCCTCGCCCTGGGACTCCTCGAGCATCTCGACCTTGTAGCCGTGCTGCTCGGCCCAGCGCGTGTACATGCGAAACAGCATGCCCGCCCAATCCTGGCTCTCGGTGCCGCCGGCTCCGGCATGGACCTCGAGATAGGAATCGAAGGGATCGGCCTCGCCGGACAGCAGCGCCTCCATTTCACGGCGCGCAAGTTCGGCCTTGAGCTTCTTCAGCGCCTCCTCGGCGTCGCCGATCACCTTTTGATCTTTCTCGGCTTCGCCGAGCTCGATCATCATGAGTTGGTCGTCGAGCTCACGCTCGATGCGGGCAATCGCGGTGAGCTGATCTTCGAGCGCATTGCGCTCCTGCATCACGCGCTGGGCGCGGGCGCTGTCATTCCAGAAATTGGGGTCTTCCGACTGTTTGTTCAGTTCGGCAAGGCGCGCATTCGAAGCATCGAAGTCAAAGATGCCTCCTCAGCAGTCCTAACGACCGCTTGATGTCTTCGACCAGCTTCTCGGTTTCTGCGCGCATGGCTCGTCCAATGGGCGGATCGCCCGGGCCCGGATGTAGCGACTGGCGCCCGGAAGTGCAACAACGGGCGCGGTTGCGTGCCGGTCCCATGGGACTTTAGATATTGGCACCTTAGATTTTGGCACTCTGGATTTGCCGCCGACAGTGAAAGAAGGCACCGCCGATGAATGATCATCTGATCGGAACCTGGAAGCTCATATCGGTGATCGCCGAAGACACCGCCACCGGGGAAAAGCGCGACGGCTGGGGCCCGAACCCGGAGGGCTACATCAACTATGGGCCGGATGGCCGCATGATCGTCATCAACGCGCGCAGCGACCGCAAGAAACCGGCCGGCCCGGTGCCCACGAAGGAGGAAGCGGCCGAGCTGTTCCAGGGCGTGCTGGCCTACGCCGGCCGCTACACGGTCAACGGCAACGAGGTCACCCACCACGTCGACATTTCATGGAACGAGACTTGGACCGGCATGGACATGCTGCGGATCGCGCGCTTCGACGGCAATCGCGTGCACCTGTCCACGAAGCCCAGTCCCGATCCGGTCAACGGCCGGATGAGCGTGCGCACGATGACGTGGGAGAAGCTGTCTTAGGCGTCGAGAACGGCGAGCGTCAGTACAACCCGCCGGTGCCGCGGTTGACCGCGCGATCCGCCTCCGGCGACACATAGCCCGGGCCCGCATTCGGATCGGAATAGCCGATGACCGAGTAGGTGTCGGGCGGCGCGGTTCCCGGCTTGAAGGCTTCGAGGATCACCCTGCCGTCCGAGCCCGCGCCCGCGCGCATGCCGCTTTTGGAGTCGATGCGAATGAGCTTGATGCCGGCCGGCACGCGGAACGGCACCGCCGGCTTGTCGGCCAGCGCTATCTTCATAAAGTCGGTCACGATCGGCGCGGCGAGCCCGCCGCCGGTCGCACGCGTGCCGATCTGGCGCGGCTTGTCGTAGCCGAGATAGACGCCGACCGCGAGATCGGGCGAGAAGCCGATGAACCACACGTCCTTTTCGTCGTTGGTGGTGCCGGTCTTGCCCGCGATCGGCTTGCCGACCCCCCGCACCACGGTGGCGGTGCCGCGCTGGACCACGCCTTCCATCATCGAGGTGATCTGATAAGCGGTCATCGGGTCGATGACCTGCTCGCGCTTGTCGATCAGACGCGGCTCCGGCTGGTTCGCCCATTTGTCCGCGGCACAGGCGCGGCATTCGCGCTGGTCGTGGCGGTAGACCGTGCGGCCGTAGCGATCCTGGATGCGATCGATGAAGGTCGGGATGATGCGCTTGCCGCCGTTGTCGAACATGGAATAGGCCGCGACCATGCGCAGCACGGTGGTCTCGCCGGCGCCCAGCGCGAACGACAGATAAGGCGGCAGATTGTCGTAGACGCCGAAGCGCTTGGCGTATTCGGTGATCAGCGGCATGCCGACATCCTGCGCCAGCCGCACCGTCATGGTGTTGCGCGACAGCTCGATGCCGGTGCGCAACGTCGAGGGGCCGTAATACTTGCCGGTCGAATAATTTTCCGGCCGCCACGGCGGCTGGCCGGGGCCCTGATCGATCTCGAT
>CAMDEB010000219.1 GCA_945893085.1 Rhodoplanes serenus
GATTGCTCGGCGCGTCCCTTGCCGTCGCGATCGCGGGGCTCGGCGGCGGGAGCGTCTCGGCGCAGACCTATGGCTTCGCGGCGATGCAGCCGGGATCGCTCAACCACACGACCAGCTCCGCCATGTCCAAGGTGCTGAAGGAGAAGGGCGGACTCAACACGCTGGTCCAGCCCACTGCCGGCGAATCCGTGATGATCGCCATCGTCGGCCGCGGCGAAGCCGATTTCGCCATGGCGAACGCTCCGGAAATCGGGGCGCTGGTCGGCAGTCAGCCCAGCCTGCGCATGATCGGGCCGATCTACACGCTGAAGACCGGATTCTGGGTCCGCAAGGACAGCAACATGAAGATGGTCTCCGATCTGCGCGGCAAGCGCGTGACGATGGGCTATTCCGCCATGCGGGCGCTCGACCCGATGTCGCGCGCGATCCTGGCGGCCGGCGGTCTCACCGAAAAGGACATCAAGCCGGTGCTGGTCCCCAACGTCGTGCGCTCGGCGGACGATTTCGCGGCCGGGGCTGCCGACATGTTCATGTTCGCCTTCGGCGCGCCCAAGGTGCGCGAAGTCGACGTGACCGTCGGTGGCACACGTTACCTGGAGATCGATGCCAATCCCGGAATGGCCGCGGCCAGCAAGATTTCGGCCTTTGGCTATCTGAGCGACATCGCACCCGGGCCGATCTTCGTCGGCGTCGACCGGCCGATGAAGACCTACACCATCGACAATATCCTGTTCACCCACGCCAAGGTGTCCGACGACGTGGTGTACAAGCTGATCGAGACGTTGGAGGCCAACAAGCCCGACTTGATCGCGGTCGCGCCGCCGCTGCGTGAGTTCTCGGCGGCGAACCTCAACAAGCAATATCCCTTCCCGTTCCATCCCGGCGCCTTGAAGTACTTCAAGGACAAGAACATCGCGGCCAAGGCGTTCCAGTGAACGACAAGCGACAGCCTCCGGGCGCGGCGGAGCCGCTTTCCGCCGCGTCCGAAGAACGGATGCTGTCGAGCGCGGAGGAGTTCGCCGCCTCCGCGTCCAAACCCACCGTCTTCTTCACCAATCTGCTGCAGGGGCTGCTGGTCGCTTGCGTCGTGCTCTGGGTGATGGATGTGCCCAGGCAGGTTTTCAATCTGGCGTTCTATACCGAGCAGTTGTTGACCGTCTGCCTGGGGCTGACGCTGGCGCTGGCATTCGTCGCCGAGACGCAACGGCAATACCGGCCGATCGACCCGGCCGGCGCCATCACCGTCGTCACCATCCTGATCTACATCGCCTACCGCTATGGAAATGGATCCAACCTTCAGGAACTTTGGCAAACCATTACTTCCATCCCTCTTCTTCTGGTCATCGGCCTAGGATTGGCCTTGGTCTGGACGCTGCTTGCCAGCCGAGCCGCCTTTGCCCGCCGGTTCGACTGGCTGAGCGCGGTGGTTTCGCTGCTGATCTGCGGCTACATCGCGGTCCGCTATGAGCCGCTGACCTATGAGCTTGCGATGCTGCCGCTCGAGGGCATCGTCGGCAGTGCGGTCCTGGTGTTCCTCGTGCTGGAGGGCAGCCGCCGCACCTCCGGCTTCGGCTTCGTCGGCATCATCCTGGCGCTGGCGATCTACGTCTACATCAGCCCGAGCTTTTCCGGCGACTTCCAGACCCGCTGGGTTTCGCCGGAGCGCATGGTCGCTTACCTCGGCCTCGACGTGAACGGAATGATTGGTGCGATCCTCGCGGTCGCGGTGCTGATCGTCATTCCCTTCACCATCCTCGGCCAAGTGCTGGCGCGCACCGGCGGCGCCGACTTCTTCTCCGATATCGCCATGTCGGCGATGGGCCGCTTCCGCGGCGGCTCGGCGAAGATCGCGGTGGTGGGCTCGGCGCTGTTCGGCATGATCTCCGGCAGCGCGGTGTCGAACGTGCTGGCCGTCGGCGTCGTCACCATCCCGGCGATGATCAAATCCGGCTTCTCGCGCTACAAAGCCGCCGCGATCGAGTCGGTCGGCTCGACCGGCGGCCAGTTGATGCCGCCGGTGATGGGCGCCGCTGCCTTCATCATGGCCGAATTCCTGCAGGTGTCCTACGGCGCGGTCTGCATCGCCGCCGCGATTCCTGCGGTCCTGTACTACGCCTGCCTGTTCATCCACGTCGATCTGGATGCCGCCAAGAACAAGATCGGCGCCGCCGTCGACCTGGAGGCGCCGTCGATCGGCGAGGTGATGAAATCGGGCTGGCACTTCCTGGTGCCGATCATCTTTCTGGTCTTCGCGTTGATCTACCCCGAAGTCACCAGGCTGACGCCGGAGAAGGCCGCCGTCGTCTCGACCATCATGCTGATGCTGCTGACGCTGATCTTCGGCTATCGCGGCAAGCGGCCGACCCTTCTCACGCTGGCGAAGGCGGTGATCGACACCGGGCGCATCTCGCTCGATATCATCCTGATCGGCGCCGCCGCCGGCATCATGGTCGGCATCCTGAGCATCTCCGGCCTCGCCTTCAGCATGACGCTGCAACTCGTCGCGCTTTCCGGCGACAACGTGTTCCTGCTGCTGCTGCTGATCGCGATCCTCGCCTTCGTGCTCGGCATCGGCCTGCCGACCGTGAGCGTCTACATCCTCACCGCGACGCTGCTGGCGCCGGCGCTGATCAAGCTCGGCGTGACGCCGATGGCCGCGCACATGTTCGTCATGTACAACGGCATGCTGTCGATGATCACGCCGCCGGTGGCCTTCGCCGCCTATGCCGCGGCGAGCATCGCGCGCACCGACGGCTGGACCACCGGTTGGGTCGCCTGCCTGGTCGGCTGGAGCACGTTCGTGCTGCCGTTCCTGTTCGTGCTGACGCCGAGCCTGCTGATGGACGGGCCGGCCCACCTGATCGTGTGGAACTTCGCCCGCATCCTGTTCGGGCTGTATATCGGCACGGCGGGCATTTTGGGCTTCGCGCTGGCGCCGCTTTCGATGCCCATGCGGCTGCTCTACGGGATGATCGGGCTCTTGATCGTGCTGCCGCCCGAGTCCTTCCACGGAATTCCAGTCGCCGGTATCGCGCCTATCCCCGCCGGCGTTTGGGAAAGTTTAGGCATGGGGTATTTCCTCAACTTCGTCGGCATCGCGGCCGGGATCGCGATGCTGGTGATCGAGCACCTGCGCCGCAAAACCGCAGCCGCGCGCAAGGTCGCAGCCTAGCTCGGCCCAAAAACAAATGCCCCCGCCGAAGCGGAGGCATGGGTTGTTGCAAACCTTAAGGCACCAGCGATCAGGCACCCTCGCGCCAGATGCCGAGCGCTTCCTGCGCTGGCCGGTCGGAGATCGAGAACAGTACGGTCTGCTCCGGGCAGGTGTGCGCGTAGCGCTTCCACGGCGGGATTACGAACACGTCGTTCGGACCCCACTCAAGGACCTTGTCGTCGACCTTGGTGCTGCCATGGCCCTCGACACACACCAAGATCATGCCGTCGGTGGAGCGGTAGTCCTGGCCCTTGAAGCCCTTGGGGAACATCGCGAGGTAGGCACCCATCGTCGCCATGACGTGGCCGCCGTTGACCGGGTTGGAGTAGCGCACCCGCGCGCCGTGCCGCGGATCGATGTCGCCGGACTTCATCAGCCGCTCAGCGATCGGTCGGGTGCGGGCGTAGGTGTAGTTGATCACCGGGCTGCGCTTGGCATAGGTCTCAACAAGCTGGCCGTCCGGCAGCACGCCCGAGCCGTAGCGATCCAACGAGTCGCCATCCTGTCGGCTGGTGTTCTGCGCCTTCTCGTCGTAGTGCTCCATGAACGACGTCTCGAAATGGTTGATCGTCGGCATGTCGAGCACGTCGAGCCACAGCACCGGGTTCTTCGACGGATTGCCGTGATCGTGCGGCGCCCAGTTCGGGGTCAGGATGAAATCGCCCCGCGACATGTTGGCCTTCTCGCCCTCGACCGCGGTGTAGGCGCCCTCGCCGTCCAGCACGAAGCGGATCGCGGACGACACGTGCTTGTGGGCTTCGGCGACTTCGCCCGGCATGATGAGCTGAACGCCGGCAAACAACGTGTTGGTGATACGGCTCTGGCCGCGCAACGAGGGATTCTCCAGCACCAGCACGCGGCGCTCGGCCTCTTCCGGCGTGATGAGCTCGCCGGCCTCAAGGATGTATTTCTTGATCTCGTCGTACTTCCAGACCTTTGGAGATGCCTTGGACTTGGGCTCCTTGGTCACGACGTTGCGCAGCACCTCCCACAACGGCGCCATGTCCTCCTTGCTGATCTTGTCATAGAAGTTCTGGCGGACGCTCTGGACGTTATGTTTGGGATCGAGGCTGGCGACGGACATGACGGTCTCCTTGGAAGCTTCGGCCCCTGATGGGGGCAAATCGCTGTTGGCCCGAAGATAGTGATTTTTCAAGCGAAATGGTAGCGGCGGGACTGCCGCAGGCGGTATTCGGGTTTCGCGGGGCTGAACCGGACCGCAAGATCGGTTCCCTAGGTGTTGTTGGTGCCGCCGTCGACCGCCAGCACCTGGCCGGTCATGAAATCGCTGTCCTTGGAACACAGGAAAATCAGCGTTCCCAGCAGGTCCTCGGGGTATTCGTCGCGCTTGATCGCCCGGCGCTGGATCGCGCCGGCGCGCGATTTCTCGACATGCACGGTGTTGGTCAGGCCGGTGTCGCTCAGCGTGTAGCCCGGCGCCAGGGTGTTGACGCAGATGCCGTGCTCGCCGAGCTCCCGGGATACCGCCCGGGTGAAGGCCGTGACCGCGCCCTTCGAGGTCACGTAGTGGGAAAATTCCGGAATCCCGCGCGCCACCGTCCCCGAACCGATGTTGACGATCTTGCCGTACTTGCGCGCGATCATGTGCGGGGCCGTGTGCTTGACCATCAGGAACGGCCCGCGGATGTTGATCCCCATCACCTGGTTCCAGAGCTCGACGTCGATGTCGGTGACCTTCAGCGTCGGCAGCGGCGCATAGAGCGCGGCGTTGTTGATCAGGATGTCGATCTTGCCGAAGCGTTCCAGGGTTTTTGCGACCAGGGCCTTGCATTGCGCCTCGTCGCTGACGTCGAAGATCATGCTGTCGGTCGAGTTGCGCCCGGTCTTGGCGGCGATCTCGGCGGCCACCTCGCGGCCGTCGGCGATGTCCGCGACCATGACCTCGGCGCCCTCGGCGGCAAGCGCATGGCAATAGTGCTTGCCGATGCCCTTCGCCCCGCCGGTCACGATGGCCGTGCGCCCCGCCAGTCTCATGTTCGCCCCCGTCCCCGCTGGATCATGACAAAACGTTAGTGCACTGTAGCGGCCGGCGCCAGGGTTGCGCCGAGGGGCCGGAGACATCCACGAAAATGCCGACCAAGAGTGACGTTCAGGACAAGCTCGTCATCCGCGAACTAATCGAGAACTGGGCGGTGTGGCGCGACGGCCTGATGTGGGATCGCTTCCGCACCGTGTGGCACCCCGACGGCCAGATGTGGGCGACCTGGTTTCAGGGCACCGCCGATCAGTTCATCAAGGTGAGCCAGGATGGCTACGCCAAGGGCGTGCGCATCGTACATTCCCTCGGCGGCTGCTCGATCGACATCAAGGGCGCTCGCGCGGTGGCCCAGACCAAGATGACGATCTCGCAGCGGTCCCCGGTCGACGGCGTGATGTGCGACGTGGTCTGCACCGGCCGGTTCTACGATTTCCTGGAGAAGCGCAAGGGCAAGTGGGGCCTGGTGCTGCGCCGGCTGATCTATGAGAAGGACCGGCTCGATCCGCTCGACCCGTCGGCCAAGCTGAAGCTCGACGAAAAATTGCTGGAGCGCTTCCCGGTCGGCTATCGCCACCTCGCCTATCTGCAGACCAAGATCGGCGACAAGGTGAAGACCGATATGCCGGGACTCGACGGGCCCGAGGTCGACGCGCTCTATGCCAAGGGCGCCGATTGGCTGAAGGGCAAGAAGCTTTGAGCGCGCAGCGACCCCGCAGGCAAAACCGGACGAACCCATGTCGCTCGCCGATAAATTCAATCTGCTGAATGAGTTCAACATCCTGCGGATTCTCTGCGGGCTGTTCTACATCCCGCACATCTACGGCAAGTTCTTCGTGCCGGCGGCGCTGCAATCCTTCGAGGAAGCGGGCTTTCGGCCGGCCGCCGCGTGGATGTACTTTGCGGCCGCGCTCGAATGCGCGATGGTGGTCGGCCTGGTGTTCGGCATCTACACGTCCTATGTCGCGAGCCTGTCGGCGATCCATCTGACGATCGCGGCGATCGTCCGCTACAAGGTGTCCGGCGGCCAGTGGCTCTGGTACATCGGCGGCGCGGAGTATCCGGTGTTCTGGGCGATCTGTTGCGTCGTCGTCGCGATGCACGGATAGCTCCCGCCCATCCAAGGAAATGCCAATGACATCAGGTTCGTTCGACGTTGCCTCGGTGCTGGCGCCGGGCCTGCCTCAGCCCGCCGCCAAATGGACGGGATCGGCGAAATACAATTTCATCGGCGGCAACAACGACCCGGATCAGATCCCGCTCGAACACCTGATCGCGGCCGCCAATGCGGTGATGACGCGCGAGGGCCGCACGCTTGCGACCTACGGGCTCGCCAGTGGACCGCAGGGCTATCGTCCGCTGCGCGAGTTCCTGGTCGGAAAACTCCGCAGCGACGCTGGCATCGCCTGCACCGCCGACGACATCCTGATCACCTCCGGTTCGCTGCAGGCGCTCGACCTCGTCAATGGCATCCTGCTGGCGCGCGGCGACACCGTGCTGTTCGAGCAGGAAAGCTATCAGGGCTCGCTCACGCGGCTGGCGCGGCTCGGCGTCAAGGCCGTCGGCATTCCGCTCGACCGCGACGGCATGCGGATCGACGCGGTCGAGAACGCGCTCGCCGATCTCAAGCGCCGCGGCCTCAAGCCGAAGTACATCTACACCATCCCGACCGTGCAGAACCCGACCGGCACGATCCTCACCGTCGAGCGGCGCGAGCAACTCCTCAAACTGTCGGACGAATACGGCGTTCCTATTTTCGAGGACGACTGCTACTGCGACCTGATCTGGGACGGCCGGCGGCCGCCCGCGATCTACTCGATGACCGACAAGGGCAACGTCATCCACATCGGCTCGTTCTCGAAGTCGGTCGCGCCGGCGCTGCGCGTCGGCTACATCGTCGCCGGCTGGCCGTGGCTGTCGCGCATGCTGTCGATCAAGACCGATGCGGGTTCCGGCGCGCTGGAGCAGATGGTGCTGGCGGAATTCTGCAAGGCGCACTTCGCGACCCATGTGCCCGCGCTGACGCGCGGCCTGCGGGTGAAGCTCGACACCATGATGGAGGCGCTGGCCGAGCAGTTCGGCACCGCGGCCGAGTTCGAGGCGCCCAAGGGCGGCATCTTCCTGTGGGTGAAGCTGCCCGACAACGTCGACAC
>CAMDEB010000220.1 GCA_945893085.1 Rhodoplanes serenus
CGATCGGCACCAAGGCCGATCCGATCATGCTGGAGGTGTTCAACAACCTGTTCATGTCGATTGCCGAGCAGATGGGCGTGTCGCTGCAGAACACGGCCTATTCGGTCAACATCAAGGAGCGGCTCGACTTCTCCTGCGCGGTGTTCGCGCACGACGGTACGCTGGTCGCCAACGCGCCGCACATGCCGGTGCATCTCGGGTCGATGGACCGCGCGGTCGAGACCATCATCCGCGAGAACAAGGGCCGCATTGCGCCGGGCGACGTCTACGTCATCAACGCGCCCTACAACGGCGGCACGCATCTCCCCGACATCACCGTCTGCACGCCGGTGTTCGACGACCGCAAGAAGAAAATCCTGTTCTGGGTCGCCTCACGCGGGCATCACGCCGACGTCGGCGGCATCTCGCCCGGCTCGATGTCGCCGAATGCCACGACCATCGAGGAAGAAGGCGTCCTGTTCGACAACTTCAAGGTGATCGACCGCGGCCGATTCCGTGAGAAGGAGCTGAACGCGGCACTGACCGGAGCGAAATACCCGGTTCGCAACGTGACGCAGAACGTCAACGACATGAAGGCGCAGATCGCCGCCAACGAGAAGGGCGTGCAAGAGCTGCGCAAGATGGTGGTGCATTTCACCATGCCGGTGGTGAAGGCCTACATGCAGCACGTCCAGGACAACGCCGCCGAGAGCGTGCGCCGCGTCATCGATCGGCTGCACGACAGCGAATTTTCCTACGAGATGGACCAGGGCACCGTGATCAAGGTCAGGATCACCGTCGACAAGAAGAAGCGCGAGGCCACGGTCGATTTCACCGGCACCTCGCCGCAGCAGAACACCAACTTCAACGCGCCGGAGCCAGTCGGGCGCGCGGCCGTGCTCTACGTGTTCCGGGTGATGGTGGACGACGATATTCCGATGAACGCCGGCTGCCTGCGGCCGATCAACATCGTCATCCCCGCGCGCTCGCTGCTGCGGCCGGAATATCCGGCGGCCGTGGTCGCCGGCAATGTCGAGACCTCGCAGGCCGTCACCGACACGCTGTTCGGCGCGCTCGGCGCGATGGCGGCGGCGCAGGGCACCATGAACAACGTCAACTTCGGCAACAAGCGGTACCAGTACTACGAGACGATCTGCTCCGGCTCGCCCGCGGGTCCTGGATTTCCCGGCACCGACGCCGTGCACACCCACATGACCAACACGCGGCTGACCGATCCCGAGGTGCTGGAGTTCCGCTACCCGGTGCTGCTGGAGGACTTCCACATCCGCAAGGGCTCGGGCGGGCGGGGGAAGTGGAACGCCGGCGACGGCATCCGCCGCACCATCCGTTTTCTGGAAAGGATGGAATACACCGTGCTGTCCGGCCACCGCCGCATCCCTCCGTTCGGCATGGCCGGCGGCGGGGACGGCCAGATCGGCGAGAACTGGGTGCGCCGCAACGACGGCACGATGGAACGGCTCAAGGGCGCCGACGCCACTGTGGTCGATGCCGGCGAGGCGATCATCATCCAGTCGCCGACCGCGGGCGGCTATGGAAAACCGGAGCGTTAGACTCCGCTGGTTCGCCATACTCCGCCGTCATGCCCGGCCTTGTGCCGGGCACCCACGCCTTACTGGATATCTATCAGCAAGACGTGGATGGCCGGGACATAGGCGAGCGAAGCGACGCCGTCTTCGACGGCTATGCCCGGCCATGACGAACGAGAGAGCAGCAGACGAAAGGTGCACAAACAAAATGGCCGGGCACTGGGCCCGGCCATCGTTTCAATTGTTGTGGCGCTATCGCGTCACTGCGCCTGCTGGATCGCCGAGAGCACCCAGTAGCCGCCGCCGGTGCGCCGGAAGGTCCACAGCTCGGTGGCCTCCTGCGGATGCGCGGTGCCTTCGACCACGCGGCCGCTGGCGCGATCCACGGTCTGGTCGATCCGCGAGAAGCGCATCGCCAGCGTGGCGTATTCGACGTCGCCTTCGCTCCAGGCTTCGGCGAGGTCGCCCTGCAGCAGCTTCACGTCGGTGATCTTGTTGATCAGGCCGCTGCTGGCGTTCTTCGCCAACTCCTCGGAGAAGTACGACAGCATCTCCGGCGTCATGCGCGAGCGCAGTGCGCCAAGGTCCTCGGCGCCGTAGGCGGTCTGGATTTCGCCGAGCAGTTGCTCGAAATCATCGAAGTCCGCGGGCTTGATCTCGACCGGTCCGTCGCTGACCGGCGCGGGCGCACCACCAAAGCCGCCACCAAGTCCGCCAAACGTGCGCGGACGCTCCTCGGTCGGCGCGGCGTCGCGCATCGAGGGGCCACCGGCCATGGCCGCTGCCGGCTGCGAGCGGCGCTGCCACCAGCGCCAGGCCAGCATCGCGACCAGCGCGAACAAGCCGACCTGCAGCAGCAGGCCGAACATCGAAGCGAGACCGCCGAGACCGCCCATGAAGCCGTTGCCCATCAGCATGCCGATCAGGCCGGCGCCGAGCAGGCCGCCGGCGAGACCGCCGAGCAGACCCGGACGATTGAAGAAGCCGCCGGCCGGAGCCGCGGCGGGAGCCGTCGGACGCGCTGCCGTTGCCGCGCCAGGCTGGCCGGGCTGCGTCATCGAGCGCTCGATCGGGCGCGCGGTGGTCGGCGCGGTGGCGGTGGACGGCGGCGCGGAATAGGTGCGGCTGCCGCGGCTGCCCGCGTTCATCCTCGGAGCGGAGTCGGCTGCCTCGATGGCGACGAACGCCAGGGTGGCCGCGACCGCCGTCAGGGCGACCAGCGAACGAAGACGGATGCCAAACATGGGTTTCCTCTCTGGGTCAAAGCCTTGGAGCTTTGGCTTCTACTTTAGACGCTAACGCATATTGGGATGTGAAGCCGCCTTTTTTAGGGGTGGTACAGAATGTCGCAGGCCGCGACCGCCAGGTGCGGCGCGGCATGCCGTTGCAATAGCACAGCTTTCGTCGCTTGCTGCGCTTCCCGTCTTATTGGCTGCGGATGGGCTAGCGGACCGCGTGCCAGTCGATCGGCGGCCGCGGCGAGTCGTCCTCGATCCAGTCGTCGTCCTCGGCGGCCGCGGCCGGCGCCGGCTTGCGCGCGCCGATCGAGCCGGTGGTGGTGGGATCGCCGCGCCGCACCGCGTCGTCGCGCCAGGCGAACGGATCGTTGCGCGCATCGAACGGCGGATCGTAGCGCCGCGTCGGCGGCGGCTCCGGCCGTGACGCGACCATCGTCGGATTTTTCCGCGCGGGCGCCGCGACCAATTCGCCGTCGACCGCGCCGGGCTGGCAGATGCGGCGGCCGCTCGCGCGCCGCATCAGATCGACGTGGATGTGGTCGTAGTGGAAACGGTTCGAGCCCGGCGCCAGTACGGTGGTGAACTGCTCGCAGGCCGCGCCCTGCACGTCGCGCAGGAATCCCTGGTCCTCGGGCGAGCCCTGCCAGCCGTCCTTCACGGTGATACGGCGACCATCCGCCAACACGAACGCCGCGATGTCGAGCGCGTTGCCGAACGCGTGCTCGGAGATGCGCGCGCCAACTTGCCCGTTCATGCCGCGGCAGGAGTAGGCCGAGATCTGCTTGATCTCGACCACCGGCTGGCCGAACCACTTGTTCGCCGCCGGCTGCACCGCGGCCGCGATCCATTGATCGAGCGCGGAGACGATCGGACAGGCGAGCGTCGCCACGGGCTTCACCTCGACCGGGACGATCGCGCCGGTGACCAGCGGCTTGCTCGGACCGAGCGGTGGGATCGGCGCCATCGCCGGCCGTGACGCCGGCGCGGTGCGCGGCGGCACGCGCGCCATTTCCTCGGCGTCCATGCCGTCGTCGCCGGGAGGATTGGCGCGCCGCACCGGCAGCAGCCGGTAGTTCATGGTCGGCGGTGCGACATCGGACGGCGGCCCGGCGTTGTACGGGCGGGGCGCGACCACCTCCGGCGCAGCGGCGGGCGGCTCGAAGCCGGGCGGAGTGATCGAGAGCGGAGCACCGGGCGACGCATAGCGCGGCGGCGGCATGGCGTAGCTTGGTGCAGGCGGCGGCGCGGCGATCGGCCATCGCGGCCCGGATGCTCCGGGGATCGACCCCGGCGGCCGGATCGCCTCGTTGGCAAAGCCGAAGGCCGAACCCTCGCCCAGCGCCACGACCTTCAATGGATGCACAGCGCCGCAGATGCCGGGGCCTTCGATCGGCTCGATGCGCACGAGGCTCGGCCCCTCCTTGACGGTGCCCGACCGCAAGCAGGCGACTTCCGCTTCGCCGCGCCAGGGTTCGCGTTGGGCGTACTGCATGATGCCGCGACCGCAGCCAGCCAACGCAACAAGGACGAGGGAGCCGACGAGATACCAACGCACTCCACGCATGATCCGGAGAATGCGAGGAATTCCGTTAAGGACTCTTCAATGCTGACCGCCGGAGGCCAGCCCACATTTCCGTTTGCTCCAGATCGCCCCATCGGTGGTATACTTACGAAATAACAACCATAAAGAGCATCCGGGAGGAACTCATGCCGGCGACGCTGCCCAAAGCGATCATCGATATGCATTGCCATGTCTTCAACGCGACCGACCTGCCGGCGATCAAGTTCATCAACAACGTGTTTCGCGAGCGCTATGGACAGGAACCGGACGGCGTCATGCCGGGCGCCGGCTTGTTGCTGGAATTCGTGGCTGGACATGCGCCACGCGCGGGCGACGAACTCGCGGACTTCCTCGGCAAGAAGCGCCCGCCCTCTGAATTCGACACCGGCGGCGGCGACGGATTGGCAGCGACGCCGTTCAATCCGGCCCACGCGCTGCGACCCGACGTAGCGAAGAATCTGTTGGGATGGCTGCATCTTTTTGGCTGGTCGCGCTGGGATCTCGCAGCCAAACTCGCCAGTCATTACTCCAGCAGCGGAAGGAACTGCGTGCTGATGACGCCCGCACTGGTCGATTACAACGCGTGGCTTTGGAACCCCGACAAGAAATTCCAGCAATTAACCGATCAGGTGGCGGTTATGGGGCAGATGGCCCGTCAGCCCGGACCGTGTCGGATTCATGGATTCGTCGCGTTTGATCCAATCCGCGCGATCCTTGCTGACGTTGGCCGGCTGCCCGCAGGTGGTGGCGATGCCGCTCCGGTGTTTGATCCGCACAAACTGGTGCGGGATGCCGTCAACAAGCACGGATTTCTCGGCGTGAAACTCTACCCGCCGATGGGCTTCCGCGCCTGGCACAACGACGCCGCAGACATGAAATTCCCCGACAACGTGAAGCAGGACATCAATTCGGACGGAATCAGCGACCGGGATGTAGGCAAGCTGATCGATCAGCAACTGGCGAAGCTCTACAAATATTGCGCCAAGAACGGCGTTCCCATTCTCGCGCACGCCTACAATAGCAATCAGTCGGGCCAATGTTTTGGATGGCGCGCAAGTCCGCAGTACTGGCGCGAAGTGATCAAGGAGTTCAGCACGTCCGAACAGCCGTTGCGCGTTTGTCTGGCACATTTTGGTCGTTTCGACGCCCACGATGTCAACAAGAACTGCATTGCAGGTCCAATGCTGAGCGACCCGTGGGAGACGATCTTCGGCAGCATCCTGACTGAGCCAGGCAGCGAGTTCGTTTTCGCCGACCTCAGCTATTTCAGCGAAGCGCTGGACCACAGCGAACGCGGGACGGCGTTACGCGCGAAGCTGCGCGACAAGATTCGGAAATATCTCAACAAGCACGATCCCGACGTAAAGCACCTGACCTACGGATCGGATTGGATCATGCTCGGACGTGAACAGGGCAATGAACGCTATCACGAGGAAATTGGCACGTTCTTGCGTGACGACGTCGGACTTAGCTCTGCACAGCTCGCCCGCTTCTTTTTCGGCAACGCGGTCCGTTACCTCGGGCTCGAACCCGGCGAGCAAAACCGCGAGCGGCTTGAGCAATTCTATCGCGATAACAAGATCAAGGATCATTTCCCGGCAATCGACGTCGGCGTTTGAAACGTCCCTGCAAACTGCTTGATCCACCGCCCGCTTTCGGCCACATCTGCCCGCACCATCCGCGTCATGACTCTGATCTACGGACCCGCCTTATGCTCTCGGCCCTCGACCTTGCCCGCCGCATCGAGGCCGGCGAACTCACTCCCGTGCAGGTGCTCGACCGCGCCGCCGAGGCGATCGCCCAACGCGAGGCCGAGGTCGGCGCCTTCGCCACGCTCGATCTCGATGCCGCGCGCAAGGCCGCGCAGGCGCCGGCGCTGAAGGACACGCTGCTGCGCGGGCTGCCGGTCGGGCTCAAGGATATTTTCGACACCGCCGATCTGCCGACCGAATACGGCTCGCCGATCTACAAGGGTCACCGGCCCGCGGGCGATGCTGCGCTGGTGTCGATGATCCGCCGCGCCGGCGGCGTCACCATCGGCAAGACGGTGACCACGGAGTTCGCGCATCAGCATCCCGGCCGCACCCGCAATCCGCACAATCCCGCGCACACGCCGGGCGGCTCATCCTCCGGCTCGGCCGCCGGCGTCGCGGCAGGCTTCATGGCGATCGCGACCGGCAGCCAGACCGGCGGCTCGGTGATCCGACCGGCGAGCTACTGCGGCGTCGCCGGCTTCAAGCCGTCGTTCGGGCTGCTGCCGACCGTCGGCATGAAATGCGTCTCCTGGCACCTCGACACCGCCGGCCTGTTCGCGGCCGGCGTCGCCGACGTGGCGTTCGCCGCGGCCGCCATCAGTGGGCGCGATCTGCGGGTCGACGGCAGGACCCTGGCCGCGCCGCGCATCGGCATCCTGCGCACGCCGCCCTGGCCGGAGGCGAGCCCGGACATGAACGGCGCGGTCGAGATCGCGGCCCGCGCCGCCGCCAAAGCCGGCGCGCGCGTCAGCGACATCACGCTGCCGCCGAGCCTCGCCGAGGCGTTCAAGGCGCATGGCACGATTCATGGCTACGAGGCCGCCCGTTCGCTCGGCTCCGAATACGAGCGCCACCGCGGGCAGCTCAGCAAAAGCATCGCCGAGCTGATCGAGAACGCGCAGGCCTTCACGCCCGCGATCTACGACGACGCCCGCCGCACCACGAGCCGGGCGCGCGCGGCGCTCGCCGAGCTGATGTCGGGCATCGATGTCATCCTCTCGCCGTCGGCGCCGGGCGCGGCTCCCCAGGGCTTGAACTCGACCGGGAGCTCGACCTTCAACCGGCTCTGGACATTGATGGGGCCGCCCTGCGTCAGCATCCCGGGCCTTGCCGATCGGTCCGGTTTGCCGCTCGGCGTCCAGGTCATCGGCCGGTTCGGCGGCGACCGGGCGGCCCTTGAAGCCGCGATGTTCGTGGAAGTCGTTCTCGCCCTATAAGT
>CAMDEB010000221.1 GCA_945893085.1 Rhodoplanes serenus
CGTCGAGCCAAAGACGTGGATGCCCGGGACAAGCCCGGGCATGACGGCGGCGCTAGTCGACTCCGTTCTCACGCAGCGTCCGTTTCACGAAATCCACGATCGCATCGAGCGTGGGCTTCGTCGCCTCGCGGTGCGGCACGTGCTTGGTGTCCGGCAGCATCAGCACCTCGACCGGGCAATAGCACTCCTCCCGCGCGATCTCGACCTGGCGCACGGTGCCGTACTGGTCGTCCTCGCCCTGGATGATCAGCACCGGCACCCGGATATAGGCCAGATCCTCGGTGAGATCCCACTTGCGGAAGTCACCCTTGAGCCAAACGTCGCTCCAGCCGTGCACGGTGGCGTCGACGTCGGCGTGATAGCGCGTCAGCCGCGCCCGCAGATCGCCGGTGTCGTAGGCCTGGCGCATCTCCGCGATCGCGGCGCTGGTGACGTCCTCGACGATGAAATGCGGCGCCATCAGCACCAGGCCGTTCACCCGATGATCCTGCACGCTGCCGCCGTAGATCGCCGCGATCGAAGCGCCGTCGCTGTGGCCGACCAGCAGCCCGCGGCGGAAGCCGATGACGTCGAGGATTTTCGGCAAGGTCTGCCGCGCCTCGTCATGCATAAAGTCGAGCTTGCGCGGCAGTGCCGCGGGGCTCGACCGGCCGTAGCCCAGGCGCGAATAGACGAACACGCCGCAGCCGGTCGCCGCCTGGAGCTTGTCCGGGAAATCGCCCCACATGCCGACGCTGCCGAGCCCCTCGTGCAGCATGACCAGCGTCGGGGCGGCATCGGGCCGCGGGCCGATCACGCGGTATTCGAGCCGCTGCGGTCCGATGTCGAGAAAGCCTTGATCGCCGAGACTGGCCATACCGAGCGCGTCAAATTCCCAAGTACCGATGCTGAACCTCGGGCGTGGCGGCGAGTTCCTTGGAACTGCCGGTCCACACCACCCGGCCGCGTTCGATCAGATAGTGACGGTCGGCGATGCGCGTCAGGGCCTCGACGTTCTTGTCGATCACCAGGATCGACTGGCCGGCATCTTTCAGCCGCGTCAGGCACTGCCAGATCTCGGCGCGGATCAGCGGCGCCAGCCCCTCGGTCGCCTCGTCGAGGATCAGCAGCCGCGGATTGGTCATCAGCGCGCGGGCGATGGCTAGCATTTGTTGTTCGCCGCCGGAAAGCTGGCTGCCCATGCTGCCGAAGCGCTCGGCGAGCCGGGGGAACAGCTCGCAGACCTTGTCCAGCGTCCACGGTTCGGCGGCGGCGCAGCGGTTGGCAGCGGTCGCGACCAGGTTCTCGCGCGTGCTCAGGTTGGGGAACACCTGGCGCCCCTCCGGCACCAGCCCGATGCCGAGCTGTGCCACCCGGTAGGACGGCAGCGCGGCGATGTCCTGGCCGTCGAAACGGATCGAGCCGGCCATCGCCGGCGTCAATCCCATGATCGAGCGCACGGTGGTGGTCTTGCCCATGCCGTTGCGGCCCATCAGCGTCACCATCTCGCCGGCGGCGATGGCGAGCGAAACGCCGTGCAGCACCTTGCTCAGGCCGTAGCTGGTCTCGATCTCGCGGACCTCGAGCAGGTGCTCAGCCATGCTCAGCCACCACGTCCTGCTCGCCGAGATAGGCCTGCCGCACCTCGGCATTGGCGCGGATGTCGGCCGGCAGGCCGGAGGCGATAACGCGGCCGTAGACCAGCACCGAGATGCGGTCGGCGAGCGCGAACACCGCCTCCATGTCGTGCTCGATCAGCAGGATGGTGATGTCCCGCTTGAGCCCGCGCAATGTCTGGACCATGCGGGCGGACTCTTCAGGTCCGAGTCCTGCCATGGGTTCGTCGAGCAGCAGCATCCTCGGCTTGGTGGCGAGCGCCATGGCAAGCTCAAGCTGGCGGTGTTCGCCGTGACTCATGTTGGCGACGATCTCGTCCGCGCGGTGGGCGAGGCCGACGCCGGCGAGCGCGATGCGCGCCGGTTCGCGCAGTTCGCCTTCCTCGCGCGCATCGCGCCAGAAATGGAACGAATGGCCGGCATGCGCCTGCACCGCCAGCGCCACATTGTCGAGCGCAGTAAAATCGAGAAACAACGACGTGATCTGAAACGAACGCGCAAGGCCGAGCGCGCTGCGTCGAAACACCGGCAGCGCCGTGACCTCCCGGCCATCGAAATAGACGCGTCCGGCGTCCGGCACGATTTCGCCGCTGAGCTGTCCGATCAGTGTGGTCTTGCCAGCCCCATTCGGACCGATGATAGCGTGCAGTTCGCCGGCAGTGACATCGAGCACGATGTTATCGGAAGCGGTCACACCGCCGAAACGCTTGGTCAAACCGTCGATCCTGAGGAGCGAATCAGCCACGGCGAGACCCCGCGATCAGACCTTCGATGCCCCCCCGCGCATAGATCACGATCAACAACAGCATCGGACCGAGGATGAGCTGCCAGTATTCCTTCGCGGCCACCACTTCCTTGCCGATGAGGACATAGCTGACGAAGCCGATCAGATGCGGCAATGTCTCCTCCAGCACCAAAAGCGCGACGGCTCCGATCACCGGGCCGAACACGGTCCCCATGCCACCCAGGACCGCCATGACGATCAAGTCGCCAGAGCGCGTCCAGTGCATGAGAGCGGGACTGATGAAGTTAGTGTGATTGGCCAGCAGGACGCCCGAGAGTCCGCACAGCACCCCCGCGATGACAAAGCAGGTGAGCTTGTAGCGAAACGTCGAGAAGCCGATCGCGCGCATTCGCCGATCGTTCGAGCGCGAACCCTGGATCACCAAGCCGAAACGCGACTTGACCATGCGCCAGACGAAATAGACGGTCGCAAGCAGGAGTGCGAGGCACAAATAATAATACACCGTCCTGTTCGACAGGTTGATCAGTCCGCCAAAGTCGCTGCGCCGCTGAATCGTCAATCCATCGTCGCCGCCGTAGCGGTCGAGCCCGTTCGCGATGTAGTAGACCATCTGCGCGAAGGCGAGCGTGATCATGATGAAATAGACTCCGCGCGTGCGCAGGCTGAGCGCGCCGACGCCCAACGCGAACAAGCCCGACAGCACGAGCGCTGCCGGCCATTGGATGAAGCCGGTGTCGATGCCTTCCTTGGCGAGAATGCCGACGACGTAGCCGCCGATGCCGAGATAGGCCGCGTGGCCGAAGCTCACCATCCCGCCGAACCCCATGATCAGGTTCAGGCTCACCGCGGCGATCGCAAGGATGATGATGCGGGTGAACAGCGTCACCATGAAGGTGTTTCCCGTTAGCGCCGAATAGACCGGCAGCAGCGCGAGAACCGCGAGCAGCGCGACCACAAACGCATTGCGCGGGGTGAGCCAGACCTTCATTTACTCGACGCCGGGAACAAGCCTTCAGGCCGGAAAATGAGCACCAACGCCATCAGCGTGTAGATCAGCATCGAGGAGAGTGCGGGTCCGGCGCTTGAGCCGGCGCTGTAGCTGAGGAAATGGCGCACCAGATCGGGCAGGAACACCCGCCCCATCGTGTCGATCAGACCGACGATGATTGCAGCGACGAATGCGCCGCGGATCGAGCCGATGCCGCCGATGATGATGACGACGAATGCCAGAATCAAGATGTTCTCGCCCATGCCGATCTGCACGAAGGCCAGGGGCGCCTGTATCATGCCGGCGAAGCCGGCGAGCGCGGCGCCGAGGCCGAACACCAGGGTGTAGAGCAGCTTGATGTTGACGCCGAGGGCCCCAACCATTTCGCGGTTGGAGGCGCCGGCCCGGATCAGCATGCCGATGCGCGTGCGCATCACCAGGATGTAGAGCAGCAGAGCAACCACCAGCGTCGTCAGAATGATGACGAGGCGATAAAGCGGATAGTAGACGCCCGGCAACACCTGGACGGCGGTGAGCATCTGGCTCGGCAATGAGATCGTCAGGCCCGCCGGACCCCAGATCAGCCGCACAAACTCGTTGAAGAATATCAGCAGGCCGAAGGTGCCAAGCACGTGGTCCAGATGATCTCGTCCGTAGAGCGGCCGGATCGCGATCATCTCCAATACGATCCCGGCAACCAGCGTTGCCCCGAGCCCAAGCCCGATGCCGGCGAGGAAGCTGTCCGTCAGTTCGACGAACGTGGCAGCGAAATAGGCGCCCAGCATGTAGAGCGAACCGTGCGCCAGATTAACCAGGTCCATGATCCCGAAGATCAAGGTCAGCCCGGCGGCCAACAGGAACAGCAGCATGCCGAGCTGCATGCCGTTGAGACACTGTTCGATGAGGTAAAGCATCGTCGGCCCGTCCCCCGTCCCGCAAGCCTCAAGCCACCGACCTCACGATGAGGCCACGACAGGCACCCCAAAACAAGACGGCAGAAGCACGCGCTCCTGCCGTCCGTTAGACATTCGACTGAGAGCCGGTTATTTCGGCATCTTGCACTTCTGCCAGTGCTTGTCCTGGTCGTTCTCGACGATGGTCGCGACCGTCTTGAGCCGGAACTCCTCGCCGTCCTTCACCGCTTCCTGCAGGTAGAAATTCTGAATCGGGATGTGGTTGGGCCCGAACTTGAAGTTGCCCCGCACCGACTTGAAGTCGGCCTTTTCCGCCGCGCGGCGCATCTCGTCCTTCTTGGTGAGATCGCCCTTGACGGCCTTGACCACGCTGTCGAGCAGCGGCGCGGCGTCATAGGTCTGGGAGCCGTAGAACGACGGATCGGTCTTATACTTTGCCCTGAAGTCGTTGACGTAGCGCTTGTTGGCCTCGTTCGGCAGATCTCTCACCCACTGTTGCGCGCCGGGAATGCCCACGGCGAGATCCTTCAACCGCGGCAGCGACAGCGAGTCGACGGTGAAGGCGGTGTAGAGCGGGATCGTGGACTTCAAGCCGGACTGCGCGTACTGGGTGATGAATTGGATGCCGGCGCCGCCCGGATAGAACGCGAAGACCGCGTCGGGCTTGGCGTTGCGCGCCTTTGACAGCTCGGCCGAGAAGTCGAGCTGCGTCGGCCAGACGGTCAACTCGCGGCCGACGATCTTACCCTTGAAGGTCGCCTCCACGCCTTCAAGCATGTCCTTGCCGGCGGCGTAGTTCGGGCCGATCAGGAACGCCGTCTTGACGTTCTTCTGGTTCATGTAGAGACCGATCGCCTGCGGCGTCTGATCGTTGTTCCAGGCGGTCGAGAACACGTATGGCGAGCACATCTCGCCCGCGAGCTGCGAAGCGCCGGCATTGGTGACGATCGTGAAGGTCTTGGAGTCGATGATCGGCTTAAGCGAAGCCAGCAGCACGTTGGACCAGATGATGCCGACAATGAAATCAACCTTGTCGGATTCGATCAGCTTCTGGACTTTTTGCACGCCGACCTCGGGCTTGATCTGGTCATCCTCGTAGATGACTTCGACCGGCAGGCCGCCGAGCTTGCGGCCGAGATGGTCCAGCGCGAGTTCGAACGAATTGCGCATGTCGTTGCCGATGGCCGCGACCGGGCCGCTGAACGTGCTGACGAAGCCGATTTTGACGGTCTTTTGCTGGGCCACGGCGGGTGCCGTGGCGAGCGCGAGTGCCGCGCAGGTGGTGAGCAAGATGCGTTTCATGTGATTGGCCTCCCAATGACTGAACTGACGGCAACACTAGCGCGCTGGACCCTCCGCACGCAATTTGAAGCGCTGGATTTTGCCGGTCGCGGTCTTCGGCAGGTCGCGGCGGAACTCAATCCAGCGGGGGTATTTGTAGGGGGCAAGCTTCGATTTGACGTGCTCCTGAAGCGCCCGCGACATCAGGTCACGAGCCTGCGTTTTCTCAGCCTTTTCGGGGGCTTTCAGCACCACAAAGGCCTTCGGCTTGGTCAGCCCCTCGCTGTCCAGCCAGGCCACAACGGCGGCTTCCAGGACATCAGGATGGCTTTGCAGCGCGCCTTCGACCTCGAACGGCGAGACGTACTGCCCGGACACCCGGAGCATGTCGTCGCGGCGGCCGCAGTAGACGAAATAGCCGTCCTTGTCCTCGATGTACTTGTCGCCCGAGCGGGTCCACTCGCCGAGGAAGGTCGCCCGCGACTGCTCGCGGTTGTTCCAATACATGATCGCGCTGGTCGGACCCGCGACCAGCAGCTCGCCCATCTCGCCCTGTTGCACCGGCAGGCCGTCGTCGCCGACCAACTTGATGTCGTAACCCGGCACCGGCTTGCCGGTGGTGCCGTACTTCACGTCGCCCGGACGGTTGGACAGGAAGATGTGCAGCATCTCGGTCGAGCCGAGCCCGTCGAGGATGTCGGTGCCGTAGCGCGCGAGCCAGCGCCGGCCGACATCCTCCGGCAACGCTTCGCCCGCGGACACGCAGCAGCGCAGCTTGACCTCGCTGCGTTGCGGCGCGTTGGGACTGGCGAGGAAGGCGGCATAGAAGGTCGGCACCGCGTAGAACACGGTGATGGGATGCTGCCGCAGCAGCGCCGCGACGCCATCCGGCGTCGGACGGTCGGGCAGCAGCACCGTGGTGGCGCCGACCGACATCGGGAAGGTCAGCGCATTGCCGAGCCCATAGGCAAAGAACAGCTTCGCCACGGAATAGCAGACGTCCTTCTCGGTGATGCCGAGGAACGGGCCGCCATAGAGATCGTCGGTCAGCTTCAGATCGGCATGGACGTGCACCGCGCCCTTCGGCTTGCCGGTCGAGCCCGAGGTGTAGAGCCAGAATGCGATGTCGTCGCACAACGTCGGCGCGGTGGCGGTGTCGGATCTGGCGGCATCGATCAGATCCTCGAAGCCGCGGTGGCCTTGCGCATTGTCGCCCGAGACGACGACCGTGAGCTCGGGACACTCGCCGATCACGCTTGCGAATTTCGGATACAGCGCATCCGATACGATCAGCACGCGGGCGCGACTGTCGGCCAGCATGAAACGGTAGTCGTCCTCGGTCATCAGCGTGTTGACCGGCACGGCCACCACGCCGGCCTTGATCGCGCCGAGGAAGGCCGTCGGCCAGTCGATGGTGTCGAGCAGGCAGATCAGCACGCGCTCCTCGCGCCGGACGCCGAGCGAACGCAGTACCGCTCCGAAGCGCGCCACCCGGTCGGCGAGCTGGCCGTAGGTCCAGGGACCGCGCGGATCGATGAAGGCGGGCTTATCGGCGCGCCCGGCCTTGAGGTTGCGCTCCAGGATATCGGCTGCGAAATTGTACTCGCGCGGGATGGCGCCCACCGCAGTGGGCGTCACGGATCCCGCCGGCGCGCGTGCATCGGCTGCAACAGCCATCGCATCCCCTCGAAAAGATGAACTATTATGCAAGCCGGCTTCCACAGCCGCAACGTGTTTAGCCTCGGGCCCATCCACGTCATGCCCGGCCTT
>CAMDEB010000222.1 GCA_945893085.1 Rhodoplanes serenus
CGGGCCGTTCCTCCTGATCGACCTGTCGTTCTTCGGCGCCAACATGCTGAAGGTGTTCGAAGGCGGCTGGGTGCCGCTGGTGCTGGGCGGCGTGGTGATGGTGGTGATGTACACCTGGCGCCGCGGCAGCCGGCTGTTGTTCGAGAAGACCCGCAAGAGCGAGGTGCCGCTCGAAGGATTGGTGGCGACGCTGGAGAAGAAGCCGCCGCATCGCGTGCCAGGCACCGCGGTGTTCCTCACCAGCGATCCGGCCTGCGCGCCGACCGCGCTGATGCACAGCCTCAAGCACTACAAGGTGCTGCACGAGAACAATGTCATCCTCACCATCGATTCCGCGCCGGTGCCGCGCGTCGATCCGGCCGAGCGGGTGCAGATCGATCCGATCGGCGAGACGTTCGCTAGGGTCCGCATCCGCTTCGGCTTCATGGAGACGCCGAACGTGCCCAAGGCGCTGGCGATCGCGCGCAAGGCCGGCTGGCAGTTCGACATCATGTCGACCTCGTTCTTCCTGTCGCGCCGCACACTGCGGCCCGCGGTGCATTCCGGCATGCCGCGCTGGCAGGATCGGCTGTTCATCATGCTGGCGCGCAGCGCCAACGACGCCACCGATTATTTCCAGATACCGACCGACCGGGTGGTGGAGGTCGGCACGCAGGTCACGGTCTAGCCCGCGGGCGTGCAAAGAACGCTCGATGGCGATACGATCGCGGCAACGGAGGAACGTTGCCATGGGTCGAATAGCGGGCCGGATGCTGGCGCTGAGCGTTGCGTGCTGTGTTGGTTTGATTGGCCAGGCCCAGGCCGACCCGAACTATCCGAACCGGCCGGTGCGCATCGTGGTGCCATCCTCGCCCGGCGGCGGCACCGACATCGTGGCGCGCGTGCTCGCCGAGCACCTGGGGCGCGCGATGAACGGCCAATTCTTCGTCGAGAACAAGCCGGGCGCCGGCCAGTCGATCGGCACCGAGATGGTCGCGCGATCCGCCAACGACGGCTACACGCTGCTGATGGCGGCCAGCACGCTCGCGCTCAATCCGGTCATCTACAAGAATATCCGTTATGACGCGGTGAAGGATTTCGCGCCGATCTCGCTGATGGCGCTGATCCCGAACGTGCTGATGGTGCACCCTTCGCTGCCGGCAAATTCGCTGAAGGAGCTGATCGCGCTGGCCAAGCAGAAGCCGGGCGAGTTCACCTACGCCTCCGCCGGCCTGGGAACGGCGCCGCACATGGGCGTCGAACTTCTCAAGCACATGGCGGGCATCGAGCTGCGGCATATTCCGTTCCGGGGTTCCGGCCCGGCGGTGACCGAGGTGCTGAGCGGCCGGGTGCCGATCACGCTGGCGAGCACGATCCAGGCCAAGCCGCTGATCGAGGGCGGGCAGCTTCGCGCGCTGGCGGTGACCGGCTCAAAGCGCGCCGCCGGCCTGCCGAATGTGCCGCCGATGGCGGAGGCCGGCGTGCCGGGCTACGAGGCGCTGCAATGGTACGGGCTGCTGGCGCCGGCCGGGACGCCGCCGGACATCGTCAGCCGCCTGAACAAAGAGGTGAATGCCGCGCTCCAGCAGCGCGAGGTGAGAGAACGTCTTGCCAACGACGGTGCGGAAGCGGCTGGCGGCACGGCTGCTGCCTTCGCAAAACTTATCCAGGACGAGCTCGTGAAGTGGGCTGAGGTCGCCCGCGCCGCCAACATCAAGGCGGAATAACGCTCTCGCGCAGCATTGCCTTGAGCCGCGCAAATTGGGATCGTTGCGACGGGTAGGGGGGCCCGCTGACGCCCCGGCAGCCAAGCGGGCGGATAATCGAAGCATGAACTGGCGACAATTGCGCCTTGGGCTGGGCGGCGGCCTCGCAGCTGCCGCTTTGCTGACCGTCGGCGTCGTTCTGATCGAACAACATGAGGCCGAGCATTCGCTCGAACGGCAGGTCGACGCCGTCCGCGACGATCTGGTTTTGATCACCAACCGGCTGACCCGCGACCTGATCCAGGAGGTCGCCGTGGTCCAGGGCCTGCTGGCGCTGGTCGGCGGCCAGCCGGACCTCGACCAGTCGGCATTCGCCGCCTACACGCACAACTTCCGTCGCGGTCGCGAGAACCTCCGGCGGGTCTATCTGGTCCGCGACGGCAGGGTCACCCACACCGATCGTCCGGCGGCGAGCGCCGATAGCTTCGCCCGCGTCGAGAGCAGGCTTGCTGCTTCGGAGCCGATGGCGGCCGCCGCGATGCGAACCGGCTCCGCGGTGATGAACGGGCCTTTCAAGACAACGGAGGGCGACGACGTATTCGTCTACGCGCGGCCGATTTTCGGCGGCGACGGACAACCCAACCCGGCGCAGTTCTGGGGCTTCGCCGGCATCAACATCGACGAGCACGCGATCGCCTGTCCGCTCGGCCTGTGCGAGGAGCGCAAGAAATACCGCGTGGCGGTGCGCATGGTCGTGGAGGGCGTGGCGCAGCCGCCGTTTGCCGGCGATTCGGCCTTGTTCGAGCCGGCGTCGCGTGCGGTGCTGGCGGCGAGCCGCATTCCCGGCGTGCGCATCGAAATGGCGGCGATCCCGGTCGGAGGGTGGATCGAGGAGGCGCCGCGCCGCTGGATGATCCGCGGCATCGGTGGCGTGATCGCGCTGTTCGCCGGCGGCTTGGTGCTGATCCTGGTGACCAACCGGGCCGGCCAGGCGATCCGCACGCGAATATGGGCCGCGGCCGGCAGCGCCGGCGTATTGCTGCTGGTCCTCGGCGTTGCGGCGGTGCTCGATCGGTTCGAAGGCGAGCGGGCAAGCCATCACACCCGGGATGCCACGATCAACGATCTGCAGTTGGCGGCGGCGCACGCCACCCGCGATCTCAGCGACGATGTCGCGGTGATCCAGAACCTGACGACGTTCGTGCAGGCGGACCCGCAATTCTCCGACGTGAACTTCCAGCGCTATGCCGCGCGCATCCGTCAGCTCCATCCCAGCATCGTCTTCGTGCAGCTTGCCCGCGATGCCAGGATCAGTCACGTTTCGCCGCCTGATCCCAGCCGTATGGGTGTCGACCTGCGCCGCACGCCGGCCGAAGCCGCCGCGGTCGATCAGTCGATCGCGACCGGCGAACCGATCCTCGCGGGCCCGATGCGGGTCGGACCAGGCGCCGAAACATTCGTCTATCGGCGCTCGATCTATCTCGGCGACGGCACGCCGGCGCGTGACCGCTTCTGGGGCTTCGCCACCATCCGGATCTCACGCGACGCGGCGGTCTGTGCGCTCGGTGCGTGCGAGCAGCCGCCGAAATACCGCCATGCCCTCCGGCTCGTGGTCGGCGAGACGCCGCAACCGCCGTTCATCGGCGATGCTGCGATGTTCGCGCCCGGCAGCCAGGCGGCGCATGTGGCCGTCCGCATGCCCGGTGGACGGATCGAAATGGCGGCCGTGCCGATCGCCGGATGGTCGGGTGCGGTCGGCCTGCGGTGGCTGATCTGGGCGGTGGCGATCCCGCTCGCGCTTGCGGCGTCGGGCCGCCTGCTGCTGGTGTTCTTCGGCCTGCCTGCGCCGGTGCTGCGGGTATGGATCGGTCTTCTGGTGGCGCTGGGCGGCGGCGTGCTGGTGCTGCTGCGGGACGACGTGGCGGAGGCGCTGCACGCCGTCGGAATCAAGAATGACGCGCTGGTGACGCCGGCGATCGCCACGCTGATCGCCTTTGCCATCGCCTACACCATCAACGCGGCGCTGTCGGCCTTCGTCTGGCCGCAGCAGCCGGTCGGCCGGGTCGACTCGTTGCAGCGCGCGCCGGCAATCCTGCGCCACTTCATCGCACTCTTGCTCTACGCGACGGCGGGACTGTGGGCGGCGGCCTTCGCCTTCGACCTCGATCTGCGCGGAGTGGGGCTCACCTCCGGCGCGGTCGGCATCGTCGTCGGATTTGCGACCCAGCGTCTGATCCTCGACTTCTTCTCCGGCGTGATGCTCGGCGTCGAACGGCCATACGCGATCGGTGACTGGATCGAAGTCAGTGCTGGCGGCAAGGAGGTCCGCGGCGTGGTCTATGAGATGACCTGGCGAACGACTCTGATCCGCAACGATAGCCTGGATATCGTGACCATTCCCAACTCGATCCTGGCGCAGGCCACGGTGGTCAACCGCTCCAGGCCCAACCGCTGGACCCAGATCATCGTCTCGTTCGAGGTGAGTGCGGCCGTGCCGATGCAACGCGTCGACGAAACAATGCAGGCGGCGCTCGCTCCGTTGGTCGGCGATGTCCTGGTCGCGGATCGCAAGCCCTTTCTGCGCGCCGTCCAGATTCGCGAAGGCGACATCGAGTATCGGGTCTATGTCCATGCCGCCCTCGGTCCCAATTCCGAGGTGCCAATCAGGAGCCGGGTGGTGCAGACGTTGCAGGACGCGTTCGCCAAGGCCGGAATCGAATTCAGCTCCACCAGCGCGACGGTGCTGAAGATTCTGGCAGGCGCCACCGAGAAGGTCCGCCAGCCGAATTGACATTCGCCCGCGATGCTGGTGGTTTCACGTCCGGCGACGAGTGTGCCAAGGAGTCGTACGATGACCGATGAACCCCGAAATCCGCCGGTTCGCGATCTGACCCCGGAAGACGTCGCGGTCGGCCTGGCCGAGGGCCGCATGGTGCTGGTCGACGTGCGCGAGCCGAACGAGATCGCGGTGGAACGCTATCCGGGCGCGGTGGTGGTGCCGCTGTCGACCTTCGACGCCAAGCAGATCCCCGATCCGCAAGGCCGCGCGGTGGTGTTCGCCTGCCGCTCGGGCCGGCGATCGGTGACCGCCTCGCAGGCGGCGCAGGCGGCGGGATTGCCCTACGACGCGCATCTGGCCGGCGGCATCATCGCCTGGAAGGCCGCCGGGCTGCCGACCGAAAGCTGACGATTTGCGGAGATGAACTCGATGCGCCCCGCGCTTGCTCTTGTCGCCTCGATTTTGCTTGTGATCGCGAGTGCTGTTCCCGGCGCCGCGCAGCAGCGCGAGCGCAGCGTCAATGTCTACAACTGGTCGGACTATATCGAGCCGACGGTGCTCGAAGCCTTCACCAAGGAAACCGGCATCAAGGTCAAGTACGACACCTTCGATTCCAACGACACGCTGGAGACCAAGCTGCTCGCCGGCAAGTCCGGCTACGACGTGGTGGTACCGACCGCGTATTTCCTGGAGCGCCAGATCAAGGCCGGCGTGTTCCAGAAGCTCGACAAGGCGAAGATTCCGAACCTGAGCAACGCCTGGCCCGAGATCGTGCGGCGGCTCGCCGCCTACGATCCCGGCAATCAATACGCCGTCAACTACATGTGGGGCACCACCGGCATCGGCTACAACGTCAAGAAGGCGCGCGAGATTTTGGGCGCCGACGCCAAGCTCGACGCGGCGATGGCGTCCTGGGACATCGTGTTCAAGCCGGAGAGTCTCGCCCGCTTCAAGGCCTGCGGCGTGCACATGCTCGATTCCGCTGACGACATCATGCCGGCCGCGCTGCATTACCTCGGGCTCAATCCGAACTCGCACGCACAGGCCGACCTGGAGAAGGCCGCGGCCCTGATGACGAGCATCAGGCCATCCATCCGCAAGTTTCATTCCTCGGAATATCTCAACGCGCTTGCGTCCGGCGAAATCTGCCTGGTGCTGGGCTGGTCGGGCGACATCAAGCAGGCGCAGAAGCGCGCGGCCGAGGCCAAAGGCGGCGTCGAGATCGGCTACGCGATCGCCAAGGGCGGCGCGCAGATGTGGTTCGACAATCTGGCGATCCCGAAGGACGCCCGCAACGTCGCCGAGGCGCATGCGTTCATCGATTATCTGATGCGGCCGGAGGTGGCGGCGAAGAATTCGAGCTTCGTCGCCTATGCCAACGGCAACCTGGCGAGCCAGCGCCTGATCGACAAAGCGGTGCTCGAAGATCGCGCGGTGTTTCCCGACGAGGCGACCATGGCGAGCCTCTACACCGTATCGGCGCGCGACCAGAAGGCCCAGCGGCTGCTGAACCGGCTGTGGACCCGGATCAAGACCGGGCGCTAGAACATTCCATGGCCGGTATGATCGCGAACCTGAAGCACAGCGTCGTCTATGTCACGCTGAAGGAGCAGCGCAAGGCGCTGCTGCGGCGGCTGAAGCTGCCGCAATATCTCGGCGACGCGGTCGAATGTCCGGTCTGCGGCACGCACCTGCGGCAGTTCAAGCCGATCTGGAAGTCGTATCTGCGCAAGACCGCGGAGACCGGCTACGTCTATCCGCTGTCGGCGCTCGAGACCTTCAACTATCAGGCCTATAGCTGCCCGGCCTGCGACGCGTCGGACCGCGAGCGGCTCTACGCGCTCTATCTCGCCGGCGTGTTCGCCTCGCTCGACCGCAGCCACCGCCACCGCATGGTCGAGTTCGCGCCCTCGGGCGCGCTGAAGAAGAAGCTCAAGAGCTATCCGTTCATCGAGCACCGCGGCGCCGACCTCTACCGCAAGACGGTGGACGACAACGTCGATATCACCGACATGCGCATCTACCCCGACAATTCGCTCGACCTGTTCCTGTGCTCGCACATCCTTGAGCACGTGCCGGACGACCGAAAGGCGATGCGCGAGCTCTACCGGGTGCTCAAGCCCGGCGGCTTCGGCATCGTCGTGGTGCCGATCGTGCACGGCGTCGAGGAGACGCAGGAGCAGCCCGGCACGTCGGAGGACTTCCGCTGGAAGTACTACGGCTCGGGCGACCACCTGCGCCAGTACGGCAAGCGTGACTTGATCGGCCGCTTGACCGCCGCCGGCTTCCGCGTCGAGCTGGTGGACATCACGCATTTCGAGCCGGGTGCGTTCGCCCGCGCCGGCATCGCCGAGGATTCGGTGCTGTACGTCGTGCACAAGGACGCCGAGTTGCGGCGCGGGGCGGCTTAAAGTCACCGCCAGCGGCGGTGCACCCACAGCCATTGCTCGGGATGCTCGCGCACCCAGCCCTCCACCACGTCGGTGATCTTCTGCATTGTGGCTGCGATGTCGACCTTGCCCTCGGCGTCGCGGACCGGCGCGATCTCCTCAGTCACGTCGATGCGGAAGCTGTTGCGCCCTGGCAGTCGCACCATGCGCGCGCCATGGATCGGCGACTCGATGTGGCGCGCGAGCTGGGCGATCAGCGAGTTGGTCTTGCAGCGCCGGCCGAAGAAGGTGACGTCGACGCCCTGCACGTTGTGCTGGTCGACCAGCATCGCGACGTGGCCGCCCGCTTCGAGCGTTCGCAACAGCCGCAGCGGCGCATCGAGCCCGGTCGGCACCAGCGTGCCCATGCTGTTGCTGCGGATCTTCAGG
>CAMDEB010000223.1 GCA_945893085.1 Rhodoplanes serenus
GCCTGCATCCGGCCGGTGATGCTGGTGTAGGCGTTGGCCATGGTGACCGCGATCGTCTCGTGGCCGCAGTCCATGTAGATCGGGCCCGCCTTGCCGTCGCGCTTCTGCCGCGCCACCGCCTCCCAGAACGGCGGCCACTCCGACCCCGGCGAGCAGATGATGTAATCGATGCTGAGATTGCGAAACGCTTCGAGGATGGCTTCGCCGCCGTCATGATAATTTGTCGCCAAGGTATTCCACTCCCGGTTGCTTGCGGCCATCGATCCGATAGACACGCACGTTGCTTATCATATCACACTGCCGTGGACGCTATTCCGGCACGATCTTCGCCGCCTTGATCACCTTTGCCCATTTTTCGACGTCGTTCTTCAGCCTGTCGTGCAGCGCCTCGGCGGTTCCAGCGCCGGCTTCGAGGCCCAGCGTCCGCATTCGGCTGACGCTTTCGGGGTTGGCGATCACTTCGTTTATTTCGCGGTTGAGTCGATTGATGATGGCGCGCGGTGTTTTCGCGTGAGCGAATATTCCATTCCACGAGGTGACTTCAAAGTCCTTCAGGCCGCTTTCGATGGCGGTTGGAACATTCGGAAACCATGGGGTGCGCTTTGCGGTCGTGGTGGCAATCGCGCGGAACTCGTTGCTGTCGAGCTGAGGCTTGAAAACCGTGTAGGTGTCGAACAGCATGACCACATCGCCGCGCAGCAATGCGATGGTTCGCTCGGATGCATTGCGATAGGTCAGAATCCGGAAATCGGTTGCCGTCGCCTGCTTCAGCAACTCCGCCACCAGGTTTGCCGAGCTGCCATGCGCGGCGGTGCCGACGTTCAGCTTGCCCGGAGAGTTGCGGGCATCGGCGATAAACTCCGCCAGCGATTTGTAGGGCGAGTTCGCGCTGACGACCATGAGAAAGTCGAAATAGACGACGTTGGCGATCGGGGCGAAATCGTTGACCGGATCGAAGGTCAGATTCTTGGCGAGCGAAACGCTGGACGCCGTCCCGTTGGACAGCAGCGTCAGGGTATGGCCGTCGGGAGGGCTGTTCAAAACATCCCGCGCCGCAGCGATGCCGAACCCGCCCGCCTTGTTCTCGACCAGGACCGGCTTGCCGAGCCGCTTTGACAAGCCATCGGCGAGGATGCGCGAATGGACGTCGGCGATGCCGCCCGGCCCGAACGGAATGACGAGTCGGATCGGCCGCTCGGGAAAACCCGGCTGCGCCTTCGCCGTCACGGGCAGCGCCATTCCCCAGACGGCAAGGAGCAATGCCGTCGCCGCCCAACGGGCGATCGGAGCGACGCCGCTCATTTGGTCCGCTCGAGGATGGTCAAGCCCCGATACCGGTCGATGAGGTAGATCAGCCCCCGGTCGTCGATCGTGACATCGTTGCCCTGAATCTTCGGCGAGCCTTCCGGCAGGTCCGGCACGTAGTGCGCGACCTCGCGCAACGCGCGCGGTTTGGAAATATCGACGACGCGTACGCCGTGAGCGAAGTATGCGACCGGAATCTCCGTGCCGTTGATGCGTTCGCTCGGCTGATGGCAGGCGGTGAAGGGCGGGACCGGAGGGCGGTCGAGCCCATCCATCTGGTAGGACCCGATCACGAATGGAAAGCGTTCGTTGGTGATATCGACCATCCACAACCCGCCGGCCCGGTCGTCGGCTGTGCGCCAGACATCTTCTTCGGCCACCAGCAATAGTTTGCGACCGTCGATCTCGTACGGCAACGGCAAGGCGGTGTGGGTCGGGCAGGTGTTGGGCGGCTGCCATCTCATGTGCGACACGAGCTTCGGCTTGCTCATGTCGTCGATGTCGAGGATGAACATGCCGCCCAGCCAGTAGCTTACGTACAGCCGGTTGCCCAACCGCAGCGGATGATGGCAGCGGTGCGCGTCGCCTTCCCAGGTCGGCTGCTCGCCGCCGGCGATCCACTGCCCCGGCTCCCACCAGCGACCGACCTCTTCGGGCCGCTCCGGGTTCTTGAAGTCGATGATCATCACGATGTTGCCGATGTAGCCGTCGAGCGTCGGCGACATGTAGGCGTAGCGCCCGTCGAAGTCGAAACGATGCACGCCCTTGCCCTTTTCCTTCCATCGGTAGAGATGGCGCGGCTTGCTGGGGTTGGAGATGTCGTAAACGGTGTATCCGGCGAGGAAGTCTTCCGGCGGCTTGGCCTTGCCTCTGGGATAGAACTCGTTGTTGACGATCATGATGCCGTTGCCGACGCGCACCTTGTGCGAATGCGTGCCAGGCGGGACCTGAACATGCGCGAGAAGGCGCGGGTTCGCCGGGTCGGCGACATCGACGATCGACGTCCCGTCCGGGCTCTCCATGTGGCCGATGTACGCCGTGGTCTTTTCGACGACGACCTGGCCGCCGCCGGCGCAATCGAAATAACCAACCTGCTTCAGGCCCGATGCCGATCCCATTCCCATTCCTCAAAGTTGTTGTGATAACGCCCGAACCACCGGTTTGAGCAAACGCTGTTGCCGCCGATTGCTTGCAATCTCCAATTCCATATGGATCACTCACTTCGGTCAAGCACGCGCGTCATCAGCCCGAGGGAGCCGCGAGATGGACAAGCGCCGGAGCGTCAGGGGGCTCGCTCTGGCCGCACTGTTGTTCGCTGCCGGCTGGGCACAACCGCAGGCAGCAACTGCGGCCGACTATCCCACCCGCAACATCGAGCTGGTCATTCCCTATGTGCCCGGCGGCGCGGTCGATGCGGTGGCGCGCACGCTGGCCAAGGGATTGGGCGAGCGTCTCGGCGTCGCGGTCGTCGTCATCAGCCGCGGCGGCGCCGGCACCATCATCGGCACCCAGACCGTCGCCCGCGCGGCGCCGGACGGCTACACGCTGATGCTGACCAGCGTGCCGTTCGTCACCAATCCGGCGCTGTACGCCAAGCTGCCCTACGCGCAGAGCGAGTTCATTCCGATCATGATGGTGGCGAATTCGCCCAGCCTGCTGGTGGTCAACACCAAGCTGCCGGCGCAAAACCTCGCGGAGTTTACCGCCCACGTCAAAGCGCGGCCGGGCCAGATCAACTACGCCTCCTACGGCAACGGCAGCTCCTCGCATCTCGCCGCACTGCTGTTCGAAGCCAAGACCGGAACGCAGATGCAGCACGTGCCCTACAAGGGCGGCGGCCCGGCCTCGATCGGCGTGATCACCAACGAGGTGCAGCTGGTGTTTGCGACGCCGACCGCCGTGCTGGGCGCGATCGAGGCGAAACAGTTGCGCGGGCTGGCGATGGGAGCGCGCGAGCGGATCGCCATCATGCCGACGATCCCGACGTTCATGGAACAGGGGATGGACTACACCCACGGCGCCTGGTTCGGCCTGTTCGCGCCGGCCGGAACGCCGCCGGAGATCGTCAAGCGCCTGCACGCCGAAGCCCAGGCCTATCTGTCGCGTCCCGACGTGCGGCAAAGCCTCTATGCCATCGGCCAGGAGGTGATCGCCGACAACCCGGATCAGTTCACGCGCTTCGTGGCGAGCGAGACCAGGATGTGGAGCGATCTGCTGACCAAGCTCGCGGTCCCCAAGCTGTGACGGCGGCGCGTCTTCGCCGACGCGAAAATCAGGGCCGGGTGATGAGGTTGCGGTTGGGGCCGCTAACGTTTCTGCTGTGACGCGCTCGGAGCAGTCGGCGTTGTCCCATGCCCGCCCATGGCAAAGACAAAGACGCTGAGGACGGCAATGATCGCCAGCGCAAGGATCATGCCGCCATAGAGCATGGCGGTCGGAAATTCAGCGCGGGGTTCAGCGTGTTCGTCGGCCATGAACCGAAGTTAGCAAGGATCGAAAGCGTCCAACAAGGGGGCCGTCGGCCCCATCCCCGTCATTTCCTCTGCAGCAGCTTCACGCCCTCCTGGCGGATCGCCGGCGTCAGCGCCTCGGTGATCCTGGCCAGCAGCCAGGGCAGGGTGACTTCAAGCTGCAGGTGTTCCTCGGTCACGTCGATGATGCCGTTCGCGGATTGCCCCAGCGCGCGCACGCGAAAATTCAGGCGGTCGCCGTTCCAGACTTCCTCCTCGACCGTCAGCAGATGGCTGAAATTCGTCCTGGCGTTGCCGAGCCCGCTCTTGAGCCGCCGCGCCGCTTCCTGCTTGCCCAGGCGATGCGGGATGGTGACGACCAGCGGCTTCGACATCAGTTGACGGTCCGCATGCCGTCGTCGTGCCGCGCCAGATGCTCGCGCAGCAGCGCCATGTTGCGGCGGTTGGACCGCCAGAACACGTCGAAGGCGTCTCCGACCAGCGGCACCGCACCGGCGACGCCGTCGAGCGCCACGTTGCCGAGCATCCGTATAATGAGATGACGCGGCGCGCCGAGCTGATGCGCCTCGTACACGATGTAGAGCGACATCATCGTGGTGATGCCGTCGCCGATCCCAGGCAGCAGGCCGATCAGCGCGTCGAAGCCGAAGCGGATGTTGGTGCCCGGCACGATGAAGGCGGTGTCGAGCAGGGCCGCCAGCGCATCAAGCCGCGCAATGCGCGCGACCCGCGACTGCGAGCGGGCGTATCCGGAGCCAAAATTTCCAGCGCGGGTCGTCGCCATGGCGCTGAGATGGTGGCGCGCCAAGAATATGCAAGCGCCGCCCGCGCCGCGTTGTCGCTATGTGATTTGACACATCGCGCGCCGGATCATTCGCTCTTGATGCCGGCCTTGGCGCCGAGCTCGCGCCAGCGCACGATGTCGCGCTGGATCTGTTCGCGCAGTTCCGCCGGCGTGCTCGACTTCGGCTCGACGGCTTGCGTGATCAGCGCGCGTGAGATCTGCGGATCGGCGATCACCGCGACGGTCTCCTTGTTGAGCCGGCTGACGATGGCGGCGGGCGTGCCCGCGGGCGCGACGATCGCGACCCAGAGCGTCGCCTCGTAGCCGGGCAGGCCGCTTTCGGCGACGGTCGGCGCCTCGGGCGCCATCGACACGCGCGCGGCGCTGGTGACGGCGAGCAGCCGCAGCTTGCCTTCGCGAACCGACGGCAGGCTCGCGCCCAGCGCACCGAACTGGGCCTCGATCCGGCCGGCGGTGAGATCGACCACGGCATGGCTCTGGCTGCGATAGGGCACGTGGGTGAGCTGGATGCCGGCCAGGCTCGAGAACAGCTCGCCCGCGAGATGGGCGAGGCTCGCCGGACCGACCGACGAGTAGTTGATCGCCTTCGGCTTCGACTTAGCGAGCGCGATGAATTCGGCGACGCTGTTCGCCGCCACGCCGGGGTTGACCACCAGCGCGTAGGGCGCGACGCCGATCATGGAGATCGACTCCAGGTCTTTGACCGGGTCGTAACCGACGTTGGGCTTGAGCGCGACGGTGATCGCATGCGTGGTCGAGGTCGCGAGCCCGATGGTGTAGCCGTCCGGCGCGGCGCGCACGACCGCTTCGCTGCCGACGTTGCCGCTGCCGCCGACGCGATTTTCCACCACCAGGGTCTGGCCGAGGCGTTCGCCGAGCTTCACCGCCACCTGGCGGGCGACGACGTCGGTCAGCGCGCCGGCCGGAAACGGCACGATGAACTTGATCGGGCGATCCGGCCAATTCGATTGCGCCTGGGCGGGCGCCGCCGCTTGCGTCACGGCGATCAGGCAGGCGGCGAGAATCCAGCGCTTGGTCCGGCTGCCGGGGCGAGTCGTGCTGGTGTTGTTATCGGCCACGATAATCCTCTCGTGTTCGGGCTTCCGAAATCTTGGCATTGCTCAGGTCGTGATCGATGCTCTGCTGGGTGCGATCGGCCGCCGGGCCGTAGCCGCCGCCGCCGGGCGTCTGGATTCGCAGGCGGTCGCCCTTGCTGATGTTGCTGCTGTACTTGCTCGGGATCTCGCGGCCCTGCGGCGTCTCGCGGTCGCTGATGACGTAGTGGCTCTTCTCGCCGTCGCCGCCGCCGTTCATGCCCTTGGGCGCGAACTTGGTGCGGTCGCCGCGCACGTTGATGGTCGAGGTTTCCGCCAGCATCTCGTACTCGCGCACCATGCCAAGGCCGCCGCGGAACTGGCCGCTGCCGCCGGTGTCGGGCAGGATCTCGTAGCGGTGGATGCGGATCGGGTAGTCGATCTCGATCGCCTCGACCGGAATGTTCATGGCGTTCGAGGTCCCGGTGCTGACGGCGTCGGGGCCGTCGCCGGTGTCGGTCGCGCCCATGCCGCCGCAGTAGCTTTCGTAGAAGATAAAGCTGCGTCCGGTGCGCGGATCAATGCCGCCGAATGACACACCGGTCGGAACGCCGCAGGACTGCGCGCCGATCCGGTCGGGTACCGCTTGCGCCAGCGCGCCAAGCACCACGTCGGCGACGCGGTTGACGGTCACCGAGCGCGCGTTGACCGGCGCCGGGTGGATCGGGTTGAGCACCGTGCCTTCCGGCACGTGGATCTCGACCAGCTTGGTGAGCCCGTCGTTGAACGTCACGTCGTCGGACAGCGCACACATCACGCAGTAGAAGACGGTGGTCCAGGACTTCGACAGCGGCGCGTTCAGCGGGCCTTTCACCTGCGGGTCGGTGCCGGTGAAATCGAACCGCAGCCGGTCTTCCAGGACGTCGAGGCGAACCTTGATCTTGACCGGCTTGTTGATGTCGATGCCGTCGTGGTCCATGTAGTCTTCGAACTCGTAGGAGCCGCGCTTCATCTTCGAGATTTCGGCGCGGGCCTTCTGCTCGGTGATCTGGATCAGCATCTCCATCGCCGCGCGGATGCTCTCGATGCCGAAGCGCTCGACAAGCTGGATCACGCGCCGTTCGCCGGTGAACAGCGCCGACTCCTGGGCGTGCAGGTCGCCGAAGAACATCTCCGGATTGCGCACGTTGCTGCCGATGAACTTGCGCAGGGTCTCGTTCGGCTGGCCCGCGTCGTACAGCTTCATCGGCGGGATCACGATGCCTTCCTGGTAGAGCTCGGTGGCGCGCTGCGGGTTCGAGCCCGGCACCATGCCGCCGACGTCGGTGTAATGGATGATGCAGCCGGCGAACGCGACCAGCTCGCCGGCAATGAACACCGGACGGTAAAGCGCGATGTCCGGCAGATGGCTGCCGCCCTGGTAGGGATCGTTGGTGATCAGCACGTCGCCTTGCTTGAGCGTCGCCGCGGGATATTCGCGCAGGCACGCGGCCAGCATGTATTTCATCGAGCCGAGATGGCCGGGGATGACCACCGGCTGGGCGACGATGCGCCCCTCGGCGGTGAAGATCGCGCAGGAGGCGTCCTGTGCCTCCTTCACCACTTGCGAATAGGCCGAGCGCAGCAGCGTGATCTCGCTCTCCTCGGTCAGCGCGGTG
>CAMDEB010000224.1 GCA_945893085.1 Rhodoplanes serenus
CGGTATACCGCACTTGCGTCGGCGCGGGCGTCGTCGCGAGCATCATCGAGTGAAGGTGTCATGCCCGGGCTTGACCCGGGCATCCATCGGTTCGCGAAGATGATGGATCGCCGGGTCATAGGCGAGCGAAGCGACGCCGTCCTTCAGACGGCTATGCCCGGCGATGACAGGCGGAGAAAGACGGGAGTTCTCCATGATCGTCGCCACCACCAACGAGATCGCCGGGCACCGCGTGGTCCGGCATCTCGGCGTGGTGCGCGGCCTCACGGTGCGTTCGCGCAGCATCGTCGGCAACATCGGCGCCGGCATCCAGTCGCTGTTCGGCGGCAACATCACGATCTACACCGAGCTGGCGGAGAAGGCGCGGGCCGAGGCGTTCGATCTGATGGTCGAGCATGCGGCCAGCGCCGGCGCCAACGCCATCGTCGGCATGCGCTACGACGCCAACGAGATCGCCGACGGCATCACCGAGGTGCTGGCCTACGGCACGGCGGTGGTGGTCGAGCCGGGCTGAGCGGGTTTTTAAGGAATTCGATCGAGGATGACAGGATCGCGGCCGGCCCTTATGTTCGGCCGCGCCGGGCTATAGGAGTGTAGCTCAATTGGTAGAGCACCGGTCTCCAAAACCGGGGGCTGCAGGTTCGAGTCCTGCCACTCCTGCCAAGCCTTCCCTGCCAAAGCCCGCGCCATTCCTTAACCTCTTGGCTTCGTTTGGAAACTTCGCGTCGGCTTGACGCCGCACCGGGGTGGCAGTAGGAAGCGGCATCGCCTGCGGCCCGGCAACGGACTTCCGCGGCGAACATGTCCCAAAAAAAGGGTCCGCTTGTCGGTCTCATCCTGAAAGGTTGGGCGGCGAACGCCTATTTGATTTGACGATGGCCAAGATCAGCCCCTTCAAGTTTCTGCAAGAGGTGCGCAGCGAGACCGACAAGGTCACGTGGCCGACGCGCCGCGAAACCGCGATCACCACCGTGATGGTGTTCGTGATGGTGGCGGTGACGTCGGTGCTGTTCCTGGTCGCGGATCAGATCATCCGCTTCGCCATTACCTTCATCCTGGGCATCGGTACCTGACCGCCATGGCCAAGCGCTGGTACATCGTCCACGCCTATTCGAACTTCGAGAAGAAGGTCGCCGAATCCATTCGCGACCAGGCCAAGCAGCGCGGGCTGGTCGAGAACTTCGAAGAAATCATGGTCCCGACCGAAAAGGTCGTGGAGGTGCGGCGCGGCCGCAAGGTCGACGCCGAGCGCAAATTCTTCCCCGGCTATGTGCTGGTGAAGATGGACCTCACCGACGAGGTCTACCACCTGATCAAGAACACGCCGAAGGTCACGGGCTTCCTCGACACCGACAAGAAACCGATGCCGATCTCGGATACGGAGGCCGCGCGCATCCTGCATCAGGTGCAGGAGGGCATCGAGCGGCCAAAGCCTTCGGTGACGTTCGAAGTCGGTGAGCAGGTCCGCGTCTCGGACGGCCCGTTCGCCTCGTTCAACGGCACCGTCGAGGAGGTCGACGAGGGCCGCTCGCGGGTCAAGGTCGCGGTCTCGATCTTCGGCCGGGCCACCCCGGTGGAGCTCGAGTTCGGGCAGGTGGAGAAGTTATAGACGGCGCCGTCATGCCCGGGCTTGACCCGGGCATCCATCGTTCTTTCTTAAGGGATGGATTGCCGGGTCAAGCCCGGCAATGACAGTGGAGAGTGAAGACGTGGGAGGTGAGGCGGCTGCCAACCGTCGAAATCCGTACCACGGACTCTGAACCGGCCGAGCATGGCCAAACAGTAGGAGGGTAAGACATGGCAAAAAAAGTCACCGGATCCCTGAAATTGCAGGTCCCGGCCGGAAGCGCGAACCCCGCGCCGCCGATCGGTCCCGCGCTCGGTCAGCGCGGCATGAACATCATGGAGTTCTGCAAGGCCTTCAACGCGCAGACCCAGAAGATCGAGAAGGGCACGCCCGTCCCGGTCGTCATCACCATCTATGCCGACCGCTCGTTCACCTTCGAGATGAAGACCCCGCCGATGTCGCACTTCCTCAAGAAGGCGGCGAAGCTGGAAAGCGGATCGAAGACGCCCGGCCGCGAGCCGGTCGGCGCGGTGACCAAGGCGCAGATCAAAGAGATCGCGCAGCAGAAGATGAAGGACTTGAACTGCGAAACCATCGATGCGGCCATGAAAATGGTCGAGGGCTCCGCCCGTTCGATGGGCATCGAGGTGAAGGGGTAACCGTCATGGCAAACATTGGAAAACGGACCCTCAAGACCCGCGAAGGCGTCGATCCCGCGAAATCCTATCCGCTCGATGAGGCGGTGAAGATGGTCAAGGAGCGCGCCAAGGCGAAGTTCGACGAGACCATCGAGATCGCGATGAACCTCGGCGTCGATCCCAAGCACTCCGATCAGATGGTGCGCGGCGTGGTGACGCTGCCGAACGGCACCGGCCGCTCCGTGCGGGTCGGCGTGTTCGCGCGCGGCGCCAAGGCCGACGAAGCCAAGGCGGCCGGCGCCGACGTGGTCGGGGCTGAGGATTTGGTGGAAAAGGTCAACGGCGGCCAGATCGATTTCGACCGCTGCATCGCCACCCCCGACATGATGGGGCTGGTCGGCCGGCTCGGTAAGGTGCTGGGCCCGCGCGGCCTGATGCCCAACCCGAGAGTCGGCACCGTCACCATGGACATCGCCAACGCGGTCAAGGGCGCCAAGGGCGGTTCGGTCGAGTTCCGCGTCGAAAAGGCCGGCATCGTGCAGGCCGGCGTGGGCAAGGCATCGTTTTCGGCCGAAAAGCTGGTCGAGAACATCAAGGCCTTCGCCGATGCGGTGAACAAGGCCAAGCCGACCGGCTCCAAGGGCCACTACATCAACCGGGTCGCGATCTCCTCGACCATGGGCCCGGGCGTGAAGATCGATCCGTCGACCCTTGCCCTGGGTGCTGCGGGCAATACCGGCTCCTGACCGCCGATTGCGGCCAATCTGCCCCAAAAAGGGGCTTGGCAAGCGGGCGATTAGGTCCTAGATAACCGCCACGGGCGTGCTGGCCCAATTGTCGGCGCGCCTTTGCGCGCTTCTCGGAAATCTTAGCAATCAGGAACCTATTCCTTTTGGACATCCCGCGGGATTCATCTGAAGGGAATGGGGGAAAAGTTGCAGTCTGAAAGCACGTAAATTCCTGTCCAAGACTGCAGGCGCCGGGAGTTCCCGGCTTAATCCGCAAAGCCTGCACAGACGGGTGAGACCGATTTCGGCTCGAGCGATCGGGCCCGCGACCGGTTCGAACCTTTGGATCTGAGGCGGCGAAACCGCATCAGAGGGCAGGACTGAAGCGTCGTCCCTGTCCTCGCGTGTTGCGTGAACTTGGACGGCAGGTCGCAACCGGCGGCTCAGCGTCCCAAGGGCGCCGCCGCCAACCGGAAAGAGCTCGAAAGTGGAACGAGCGGCAAAAGCAGAGATGGTGACGGAGCTGAACGGGGTCTTCAAGACCGCGAACACTGTCGTCGTCGCTCACTATGCCGGCCTTACGGTGGCCCAGATGCAGACCCTGCGCAGGCAGGCGAAGCAGGCGGGTGCCAGCGTCAAGGTCGCGAAAAACCGCCTCGCCAAGATTGCTCTTGAAGGCACGGATGCAGCCAGCATCGGCTCCCTGCTGAAGGGACCGACCGTGATCGCTTATTCGAACGATCCGGTGGCGGCATCCAAGGTCTCCGTCGATTTCGCCAAAGGCCACGAGAAGTTCGTGATCCTCGGCGGCGTGATGGGAAAGACCGCGCTCGATCCGAACGGCGTCAAGGCGCTTGCGTCCTTGCCGTCGCTCGACGAGCTCCGGGCCAAGATCGTCGGCCTCGTTCAGGCGCCGGCGACCAAGATCGCGCAGGTCCTCAACGCCCCCGCGGCGAAGTTGGCCCGTGTGGTCCAGGCCTATGCCAGCAAGGAAGCTTCGTGAGGCCTCGTCCAATCTCGACTGGTTCGAACCCTAAAAGGAAGTTGATCAATGGCTGAGTTGTCAAAAATCGTCGACGATCTGTCGAAGCTCACGGTCCTCGAGGCCGCAGAGCTCGCCAAGATGCTCGAAGAGAAGTGGGGCGTTACGGCTGCCGCCGCGGTTGCGGTCGCGGCTGCCCCGGGTGCGGGCGGCGGTGCCGCTGCGGCCGAGGAAAAGACTGAGTTCACGCCCATGCTGGTTGCTGTTGGCGACAAGAAGATCGAGGTCATCAAGGAGGTCCGTGCGCTCACGGGTCTCGGGCTGAAGGAAGCCAAGGACCTGGTCGAAGGCGCGCCGAAGGCGGTCAAGGAAGGCGTGAACAAGGAAGAGGCCGAAAAGATCAAGACCACGCTTGAGAAAGTCGGCGCGAAGGTTGAGCTCAAGTAAGCGAAGCTTACTTGAGCGAAATCCCGGCCGAGTGAAGTAAGAGCCGGGATCCATGATGCGATCCCCGGGTAAAATCCCGGGGATCGGCGAGCACAAGACGGTGATCTGGAGCTTAGGCCTCGGAATCACCGGTTTTGCCGTCTAGGCGGCGCAGGAATTGGGACGGTTCGGAACCCCGAATCGTCTAAAAATAAGGTGGGTATCGAACGCCTGTCCAGATAGCCGCGATGATGGCGGCTTTTTGGAGAGTCGTCTCGGTTGCCCCGACCAGACGATAAAGAGAGAGCACGATGGCGCAGACGTTTACGGGCCGCAAGCGCGTACGCAAGTTTTTCGGAAAAATTAAGGAAGTCGCGGAGATGCCGAACCTCATCGAGGTTCAGAAGGCATCCTATGACCAGTTCCTGCTGGTGAAGGAGCCGGTCGGCGGGCGGCCCGACGAGGGTCTGCAGGCCGTGTTCCGGTCGGTGTTCCCGATCTCGGACTTCTCCAACACCTCGATGCTCGAATTCGTGAAATACGAATTCGAAGCGCCGAAATACGACGTCGACGAGTGTCGCCAGCGCGGCATGACCTACGCTGCGCCGCTCAAGGTGACGCTGCGCCTGATCGTGTTCGATATCGACGAAGAGACCGGCGCCAAGTCGGTGAAGGACATCAAGGAGCAGGATGTCTACATGGGCGACATTCCGCTCATGACCAACAACGGCACCTTCGTCGTCAACGGCACCGAGCGCGTCATCGTCTCGCAGATGCACCGTTCGCCCGGCGTGTTCTTCGATCACGACAAGGGCAAGACCCATTCCTCGGGCAAGCTGCTGTTCGCCGCCCGCATCATCCCGTATCGCGGCTCCTGGCTCGACATCGAGTTCGACGCCAAGGACATCGTGCATGCGCGCATCGACCGCCGCCGCAAGATTCCGCTGACGTCGCTCTTGTTCGCGCTCGGCATGGACGGTGAGACCATCCTCAACACGTTCTACAAGCAGGTGCTTTACAAGCGCTCGAAGGACGGCTGGCGCGTGCCGTTCGATGCCAACCGGCTCAAGGGCTACAAGGCGGTCAACGATCTGGTCGACGCCGACACCGGCAAGGTGGTGGTCGAGGCCGGCAAGAAGATCACCGTGCGCCAGGCGCGCCAGCTCGCCGAGAAGGGCCTCAAGGCCCTGCGCATGACCGAAGAGGAAGTGATCGGCCACTACATCGCCGAGGACCTGGTCAACACCAAGACCGGCGAGATCTACGCCGAGGCCGGCGAGGAGATCACCGAGAAGACGCTGAAGGTGATCAACGAGGCGGGCTACAAGGAAATCCCGATCCTCGACATCGACCACGTCAACGTCGGCGCCTACATCCGCAACACGCTGACCATCGACAAGAACATGACGCGCGAGGACGCGCTGTTCGACATCTATCGCGTGATGCGCCCGGGCGAGCCGCCCACCGTCGACACCGCGCAGACGATGTTCAATTCGCTGTTTTTCGACCAGGAGCGCTACGACCTGTCCGCGGTCGGCCGCGTCAAGATGAACATGCGGCTCGAGCTCGATGCGCCCGACACCATGCGGGTGCTGCGCAAGGAGGACATCGTCGCGGTGATCCGCACGCTGCTCGACCTGCGCGACGGCCGCGGCGAGATCGACGACATCGATCACCTCGGCAACCGCCGGGTGCGCTCGGTCGGCGAGCTGATGGAAAACCAGTACCGCATCGGCCTGCTGCGCATGGAGCGCGCGATCAAGGAGCGCATGAGCTCCGTCGACATCGACACCGTGATGCCGCAGGACCTGATCAACGCCAAGCCGGCGGCGGCGGCGGTGCGCGAGTTCTTCGGCTCCTCGCAGCTCTCGCAGTTCATGGACCAGACCAACCCGCTGTCCGAGATCACGCACAAGCGGCGTCTTTCGGCGCTCGGGCCTGGCGGTCTGATGCGCGAGCGCGCCGGCTTCGAGGTGCGCGACGTTCACCCGACCCACTACGGCCGCATCTGCCCGATCGAGACCCCGGAAGGTCCGAACATCGGCCTGATCAATTCGCTCGCGACCTACGCGCGGGTGAACAAGTACGGCTTCGTCGAGACGCCGTACCGCAAGGTCAAGGACGGCCGCGTCAGCGACGAGGTGCAATACCTCTCGGCGATGGAGGAGGGGCGCTACACCGTCGCTCAGGCCAACGCCGTGATCGACGGCCGCGGCAAGTTCACCGAGGAGATGATCGTCTGCCGTCATTCCGGCGACGTGCTGATGGTGCCGCGCGAGAAGGTCGACTACATGGACGTCTCGCCGAAACAGCTGGTTTCGGTGGCCGCGGCGCTGATCCCGTTCCTCGAGAACGACGACGCCAACCGCGCGCTGATGGGCTCGAACATGCAGCGCCAGGCGGTGCCGCTGGTTCGCGCCGAGGCGCCGTTCGTCGGCACCGGCATGGAAGGCGTGGTCGCCCGTGACTCGGGCGCGGCGATCGCCGCGCGCCGCACCGGCGTGATCGACCAGGTCGACGCCACTCGTATCGTTATCCGTGCGACGGCCGAATCCGATCCGTCGAAGTCGGGCGTCGACATCTACCGGCTGATGAAGTTCCAGCGCTCGAACCAGAACACCTGCATCAACCAGCGTCCGCTGGTGAAGGTGGGCGATCAGGTGAAGAAGGGCGACATCATCGCCGACGGTCCCTCGACCGAGCTCGGCGAACTCGCGCTCGGCCGGAACGTGCTGGTCGCGTTCATGCCGTGGAATGGCTACAACTTCGAGGACTCGATTCTGATCTCCGAGCGAATCGTGTCCGACGACGTCTTCACCTCGATCCACATCGAAGAATTCGAGGTGATGGCCCGCGATACCAAGCTGGGTCAGGAAGAAATCACCCGCGACATCCCCAACGTCGGCGAGGAGGCGCTGCGCAACCT
>CAMDEB010000225.1 GCA_945893085.1 Rhodoplanes serenus
CGCGGCTCGCACCGGCCCTGTTCGCCGCGACCCTGTTCGCCTCGGCGCTGCTTTTGTTTGCCGTGCAGCCGATGTTCACCAAGATGATCCTGCCGAAGCTCGGCGGCTCGCCGTCGGTCTGGTCGGTGGCGATGGTGGCGTTCCAGGCCTTCCTGTTCATCGGCTACCTCTATGCCCATGGGCTCGCCCGGATGCTGTCGCCGGCGCGGGCGGCGATGGTGCATCTCGGATTTCTCGCCGTCGTCGCGTTTGCCCTGCCGCTCGGCATCGCCGCGGGCTTCGACGTGCCGCCGGCCGACGGCGTGATGCTCTGGCTGTTCGGGCTGATCACCGCGTCGATCGGCCTGCCGTTCATCGCGCTCGCGGCCACCGCGCCGCTGCTGCAGAACTGGTTCGTCGCCACCGGACATCCGCAGGCGCGCAATCCTTATGTGCTCTACGCCGCCTCAAACCTCGGCTCGTTCTGCGCGCTGCTCGCCTATCCGTTCGCGATCGAGCCGTTCCTGACGCTGCGCGAGCAAGGGTTCATCTGGACCATGGGCTTTGCGGTGTTCGCGGTCGGCATCTGCGCTGCGGGCGCGCTCGCCATTCGCGACGCTGGCGTGCTGCGCATCGCGACGCGTTCGAACGCCGCGCCGCCGACGCTCGCGCAACGCGCGTCATGGATCGTGCTGACCGCGATCCCGGCCGGCCTGTGCATCGCCGTCACCGCCTACATCACCACCGATCTCGCGGCGGCGCCGTTCCTCTGGGTGCTGCCGCTGGCGCTCTACCTGCTGACCTTCGTCGGCGTGTTCCGCGAGCGGCCGTGGATTCCGCATGCGTGGGTGTTGCGGCTGCTGCCCTACATCATCGCGCCGGTCGCGATCAGCATGCTGGGCGGCGACAAGGTGCACTGGCTCGCCATCGTGCTGATCAATCTCGCGGCCTTCGTGCTGATCGCGTTTGCCTGTCACGGCGAGGCCTACCGGCGGCGGCCGGAGCCGGCACGGCTGACCGAATTCTATCTGTGGACCTCGTTCGGCGGCGTGCTCGGCGGCGTGTTCGCCGGGCTGTTGGCGCCGAACCTGTTCAACAACATCTACGAATACCCGATCCTGATGGCGGCGGCGCTGCTGGTGCTGCCGGGAATGTTTACCGGCGGCGCATGGCAGTTCGTACGCGAGGCCGCACCGCCGCTGGTCGCGGCGGTTGCCGTGGTGGCGTTGCGGTTCCTGTTCGACGTCCGGCTGCCGGTCTCGGCCGAGCTGACGCTGCAGGTGATGCTGGTGCTGCTGGTGGCGCTGATGCTGCTGCAGGCGAGGAGGCCGGCGCGCTTTTTCGGCTTCGTGGTGCTGGCCTTCACCATCACCGGCCTCTGGCAGGCCGGCCTGACGCAGATCGAAACCGCGCGCAGCTTCTTCGGCGTGCATCAGATCGTCGAGACGACCGACGCCACCCACCGCGTGCTGTTCCACGGCACCACCATCCACGGCGCCGAGCGCGTGCGCGACGAGGTCGGACAGCCGATGTCGGGACGCCCCGAGCCGCTGACCTACTACTATGTCGGCGGACCGATCTCGGACGCGATCGAAGCGACGCGCGGCGCGCGCGGCAGCTTGAACCGCGTCGCGGCGGTGGGGCTCGGCACCGGCAGCGTCGCCTGCCACATCCGCGACGGCGAGCGCTGGACCTTTTTCGAGATCGACCCGGAGGTGATCCGGCTCGCCAGCGACGAGCGGAACTTCCGCTTTCTCTCGGCCTGCGGGCCGGTCGAGAAGATCGTCCCGGGCGACGCGCGGCTGACGCTTGCGGCATCCAGCGGACGCTACGACCTGATCCTGCTCGACGCCTTCTCCTCCGATGCGATCCCGGTGCATCTGCTCACCCGCGAGGCGTTCGCAGGCTATCTTACGCGGCTCGAACCGGGCGGCGTGATCGCCATCCACGTCTCGAACCGGCACATGGAGCTGGCGAGCGTGGTCGCGGCCGTGGGCGAAGCCGAAGGTCTCGTCGCCTACGTCAAGTGGGATAACCAGGCCAACGACTTCCTGAAGGACTATCGCGCCAACGCCGATGTCATGGTGCTGGCGAAATCGGCGGCGGACCTGGGCGACCTGCCGCAACGTCCCGGCTGGCGGGCAATCCAGCCGACGCCCGGCATCGCCGCCTGGACCGACGATTATTCCGACGTGCTGCGCGCGATCCTGCGCAAGAAGCTCGGCGGGTAATTCGCCGTCATTCCGGGACGGCCCAAAGGGCCGGGCCCGGAATCCATATTCCAGAGTCGTGGTTATGGATTCCGGGTTCGCGCCATCCAAGTCGGCCTTGGCCGACTTGGACTCTTAAGGTCCGATCTCGGGTAAACCCGAGATCGGCGCGCCCCGGAATGACCCGGAGCCTACATTTTCACCAGATCTGCGATCACCGCCTGCGCCGCGTTGTGGCCCGGCGCGCCGGTGACGCCGCCGCCGGGATGGGCTCCCGCTCCGCACAGGTAGAGGCCCGCAATCGGCATCCGGTAATCGGCATGGCCCCACATCGGGCGCGCCGAGAAAAGCTGATCGTGCGTCATCGCGCCGTGGAAGATGTCGCCGTTGGTCAGGCCGAAGGTGCGCTCGAGATCGCGCGGCGACAGCACCTGGCGGCCGAGCACGCTGGCACGGAACCCCGGCGCATATTGTTCGACGGTGTCGATCATCAGGTCCGCGACCTGGTCGCGCTGTGCATCGGGCAGGCTCGGCGCGACATGCTGGCAGAACAGGCTCGCGACGTGCGCGCCCTGCGGCGCCAGGCTGTCGTCGATGGTGGAGGGGATTAGCATCTCGACAATCGGCGCGCGGCTCCAGCCGTGCGCCACGCAATCGCGATAGGCGCGGTCCATGTAGGCGAGGCTCGGCGCCATGATGATGCCGGAGGCGTGATGATCGGCAACGGCATCGCCGGGCAGCGCGGAAAAATTCGGCAGCTTTGACAGCGCGACATTCATCCGGAACGTGCCGGAGCCGCCTTTCCATTTCGCCATGCGGGCCGCGGTCCGGCGCGGCACCGCCTCGCGCGGAACCAACCCTTCGAACAGATATTTCGGGTCGACGTTCGAGATGACGGCGCGCGCCTTGATGACGCTGCCGTCGTCCAACACCACCCCGGTCGCGCGATCGCGCTCGACGATGACCTCGCGGACGGGCGAGCCGGTATCGATCCGGACGCCGTGCTCGCCCGCCGCCTTGGCCATCGCCTGGGTGATCGCGCCCATGCCGCCGATGGCGTGGCCCCAGACGCCCTTCTTGCCGTTGACCTCGCCGAACGTGTGATGCAGCAGGACGTAGCCCGAGCCGGGTGAGTAGGGGCTGGCGAGATTGCCGACGATCGCGTCGAAGCCGAGCACCGCCTTGATCGGGTCGGACTCGAACCAGCCGTCGAGGAAGTCGCCGGCGGACTTCCGCATGAGATTGAAAGCCGCGCGGCGGGTCTTGGCGTCGAGCCGCAGCAGCTCCAAACCGAACGCCGCGGATTTGAACAGCTCCGGCAGCGCGCGAAAGCTGAACGACAGGTTCGGCGGCGCCTTCAGTACCAGGCCGCGGATCACGTCGGACACGCGCTCGATCTCGGCGACATAATCGCCGTAGCGCCGCGCGTCCTGTTCGGAAAACTTCGCGATCTCGCGCTCGGTCCGGCCTTCGCCGGTGAGCAGATGGCGGCCGTCCGGCAGCGGCAGGAAATTCTGCGCGCGCCGCTCGACGATCCTCAGCCCATGCCGGGACAGATCGAGGTCGCGGATGATCTTCGGCTGCAGCAGGCTGACGGTGTAGGCCGCGACCGAATTGCGGAAGCCGGGATGGAACTCCTCGGTCACCGCTGCGCCGCCGACCACGTTGCGCCGCTCCAGCACGCGCACGCTCAACCCCGCCATGCCGAGATAGGCGGCGCAGGTGAGGCCGTTGTGGCCGGCGCCGATGATGATGACGTCGAGGTCGGGCATGGCTGGATCGTGTAGGACGTTCAGCGGAAGCGCGAAAGCGCAAAGCGCGAAATATCGTGCCGCGTCGCCCCGTCGATGGCGAGATCGGCCAGGATTTCGCCGATCGCCGGCGCGAACTTGAAGCCATGGCCGGAGCAGGGCGAGGCGACGATGACGTTCGGCGCGCCCGGCATGCGGTCGATGATGAAGTCGCCGTCCGGGGTCACGGTGTAGAGGCAGGTCTTGGCGGCGGCGAGGGCGCCGTTCGCCGCCGGGATATGGTCGGCCAGCACCGGGCGGATCAGCGCCTCGTCGGCTGAGGTGACGCTGCGATCCAGGCGGTCGGGATCGACCGCCTCGTCGCGGTGGTGGTGCTTGGCGATCTTCACGGTGGCGCTTCCGCGCGGCGGGAAGCCGTAGTGCACGCCATGCCGGCTTTCGAGCAGGAACACCGGGAAGCGCCCGGCGGCAAACGGGCCGGGGTCGAGCGGCTCGAACCAGGCCATGACCTGACGCGTCGTGCGCAGCGCAACCGGAAGCTCGGGCAGCAGCGTCTTCACCCAGGGGCCGGCCGCGACGATGGCGGTGCCGGCGTCGATGCTGCCGCGATCGGTCTCGATCCGCACGCCGCCCGTGTGCGCGGTAACTGCACGAACCGTCTCGCCGGTCCGCACCTCCGCGCCATATCTCTTCGCCAGCGCCAGTTGCGCGTCGATCGCCGGCTCGACCGCGACCAAGCCGCCGTCCGGCTGCACCACGCCGACGAAATCCGCCGGCACGCGGAACGCCGGAAACCGTTCCATCACCTCGGCCGCGTTCAGCACCTCATGCGCCAGCCCGTGCATCCGCGAGGCCCGCAACGTGCCGGCGACCACTTCGCCGTCGGGCGGGCCGATCTCGGCGATGCCGGTGATGTGCATCAGCTTCGTACTGCTCGCCGCCTCCAGTTCCCGCCACAGCTCGTAGGTCCGGCGCAGCAGCGGCACATAGGACGGATGCTCGAAATAGCCGAGCCGGATGATGCGGGTCTCGCCATGCGAGGAACCGTGGTCGTGCCCCGGCGCGAAGCGCTCGATGCCGAGCACGCGGGCGCCCCGGCGCGCCAGCGTCGCCAGCGCCGCGCTGCCCATGGCGCCGAGCCCGATCACCACCACGTCGAATTGCGCCATCAGCGGGCACCCGATTGTTTCGGCCGGTTCATTTGACTACGCTTGCGGCCAATTCAGGGAAGGAAATCTGCCATGGCGCGCGTCATTCGTCTGCAAGGCGACAGCAATGCCCATGACCGGCCCTGGATGGTCGCGGTCGAGCAGGGCTTCTTTGCCGACGAGGGCCTGACCATCGAATACACCGAGGACAATCCCAAGGGCGTCGCCGGGCGGGTCGAGGATTTCTCGCAGCGCTGGAAGGAATCGCAACTGCAGCAGGGCGCGCTCGAGGTCTATCCGGTGTGCGAATGGGGCGCGATCGAGCGCGTCCAGGCGCTCGGCAAGGGCAAGATCATCGGCCTCGACACCACGGTGCGCACCGGCGCGATCATGGTGCGCAAGGATTCCAAGGTGCAGACGCTGGCCGACCTGCGCAACGTGCCGATTGCGGTGACCTGGCACGCCGGCACGTTCTACGCCGCGATCGAGGTGATGGAGGCGGGCGGCGTCAAGTTCGACGATATCAAGCTGGAGCACGCCAACGACCGGCTCGACGCGCTGCTCAGCGGCAGGAACGAAGCGGCGGCGCTGATGGAGCCGCTGGTCAGCCGCGCGGCGGAGGCCGGCTGCCGTCAGATCGCCGACCTGCGCTGGCGCGGCGGCATTGTCGCCGGCGATGACGTCGACGAGGAGACCGCGGCGAAGCTCCGCCGCGCGCTCAACCGCGCCGTCGCCTGGCTGCGCGAGAACGAGGACCGCACGCGGACCGAGCTGCTGCGCGACCTCAAGCCCGAGCTGCGCAAGACCGGGCTGCTGCCGGAACTGACCGGCGTGCAGAGCTACCAGGCCGCCGAGTTCAACGAGAAGGTCGACTGGATGCTCCACCGCGGCTTCCTCAAGGAAGCGCCCGCCTACGACGCAGTGGTGCGCAGCAAGTAGCATCGACCTCCGGTTGCTGTGCCAGCTCCGCGCCTACAGCGTCTTGGGATTCGCCATGCGCGTGAAGATTTCCACGCGCTTGCGGCGCAACGCGCCCGGCTTGTACTTGCTCAGCCACTGATCCGTTTCGGCGAGGAATAGGCTGGCCTTTGAATCCGCCGCCGCATTCGCTTCCGTCTCTTCGCTGTGAAACAAGGCCTCCTGCACCGAACGGAAGTAGTAGTGGAAGAACAGCCGGTTAAATTCCGTAAAATAGATGTCGGCCACCCGCTGATCACCTCTGACGATGAGCATGTTCTCGTCATTGGCGTTGGTCGAAGCGTCCGAGAAGTTCGCGGAGCCGGTAACGACGATCGGATCGTCGCCCAGAGGGTCCTTCAGTAGAAATTTGGAGTGCACGTAGCTGACGTGGGTGTTGAGACCTAGCTTTTTAGCGTTGGTTTCCCGCACCCATTGATAGAGCTGGTCGCGCAGGAACGAGCCCCAGGCTTGATAGACGTTCTGCGACGCCTTCAGGGGAACGAATTTTTTCTTGCTTCGTGAGTTCGGCTTGTCGCGCTTTTCAAGCAGCAAAAAGCTAACTGGGCTCTTCGCGTTATTGTTCATCAGGCTGGATTTGAAGCGCTGGTTGATGCCGAACGCGAGCGTGACGCAACCGAGGCTGGTAGCGTCATCGAGCAGCGCGACATACATATCGAGAACGCCGGAACCGGTACGCGGGCTGAAGACCGTCGAGATGCCTTTCGGTATGCTCTGCCATTTTTCGGGGATGCCTTCCAGGTCGATCACGTCGTCCCGGTATTCCTTGCGCTTGGCATTCGCAGTCGGGCGATCGTCGCCATCAACCGCGCCAGGATCGCCCTTTAGGAGCTCCCAATATTTCTGGAAGGAAGCCGCGACATCCGCGTTCCTGACCCAATGGCCGACGTTGGTCTGGCCATGGATGCCGCCGACCGACAGGTTGGTCGAGCCGGTCCAAATCTCGGACGGTTTTGCCGCTTTGCCGCGTAGCAGCACCATGAACTTGTTGTGCTGAATGTCGTTGCGGTTATTCTCACGCCAGCGTGCGACGGCCTTGGCCGGAAGCTTGGCTGAGCTGGCCCCGGTTTCTTTGGACACCACATTGTCCACTGGAACCGAGAAGGAATGGCCCTCATGAAGGACAGTTATCTTGAATCGTCTGCGGCTTTTGTTGGTCCTGTTGGAAGCGAGGGCGGGCGCCGCCCGTCCACGCTTTCC
>CAMDEB010000226.1 GCA_945893085.1 Rhodoplanes serenus
CGTGCAGGTTGGTCGTGATGTGGATGGTGTAGCCGTCCGGCTCGGCCTTGGCGACGACGCCCGCGGCGATCTGGCCGTTGGCGCCGGGCCGGTTCTCCAGCACCACGGGTTGGCCAAGCGATTCGCTGAGCTTGACCGCGAGTGCGCGACCGATGATGTCGGTCGCGACGCCCACCGGGTGCGGGCTGATGATCTTGATCGTCCGGCTCGGGTATTCGTCGGCCGCCGCAGGGGTCGCCGCCAACACGAGTGCGACAAGCGTGAGCTTTAGCAGGTTGAGTTTCATGCGCGGTCCCTCTCTTGATAATTCTGCAGCCACCAGGCTCGGACCTGATCGTGGGTGGTGAACACGACGCCCGGAAACTGCTTAGCGTAGGCGATGAACTGGTCGAGCACCAGCGAGCGCGACGGCCGGCCGACGATGAAGTCGTGCACCGTCAGCGGCATCAGCACGGGCTTGTCCGCGCCACGCTCGTAGAGCGCGTCGAACTGCGCCTTCATGGTGCGGAAGATGAATTCCGGCGTGTTCGAATGCCAAGTGCCATAGGGCGTCGGCGGCATCGGATTGGTGATCTGGATGGCAAACGCGGCATCGCTGTAGGACGAGAACGGAATTTCCAGGAGCGTCTTGCCGTGGCCCTCGATCATATAGGGCAGATCATCGTTCCAGATGCTGGCGTCCCACTCGAAATCGAAATGCTCCAACAGCAGGTCGATGGTATGGTGGCTGGCAAAGCAGGTACGCCATCCGGTGAGCCGCTCGCCTAGCCGGTCCTCGAACACCGAGACGGTCTTGCGGATCAGGCCGAGCTCCTGATCGGGCGGGTAGTTGCACATCATCTCGTGCTCGTAGGTGTGCCCGGCGATGGCGTGGCCGGCCTTCTTCACCGCCTGCGAAATCTGCGGATACTTTTCCACCGTGGCGCCGCAAATGATCCAGGTGCCGAGCACGTCGTGCTTGCCGAGGATTTCCAGGAGCCGCCAGGCGCCGCGTCGGCCGCCGTATTGCCGCTCGCTGTAGTCGAACGGATCGGGCTGGCCGTCGCCGAATACCACCGCCGCCTCCTCCGACTGGTGGTGCACGCTGATGATGATAGGCAGCCGGACGCCTTCGGGCCATTGGACGGGCTTGCTGAGGGGGACTTCGATCCACATCGCGAGCCTCAGTTCCCGGATCGGCCGTTGCACCAGGTGGCGATCTGGTCGCAGCGGGCAAACTGGATGTCGTTATGGGTGAGCAGCCGCTCGATGAACTGCCGTAGCGTGCGCAGCGGCGCCGGCCGGCCGGTGGCCCAGGTCTGGATGCTCAGCATCATGAACCGCGGCGCCTGTTCGCTCTCGCGGTAGAGCGCGTCGAACTCGCTGTTCCAGACGTTGGCGAGGCCGTCGGGGCCGCCGCGCATCGGATAGGGATAGCCGATGTAGGTCTTGTCGGCAGTGCTGGTGGTGAAGGGTATCTCGATGAGAGGGCCGCCGGCGCAATCGAACAGGCAGGGCAGGTCGTCGTTGAGCAGGCTCGAGTCCCAGGCGAATCCCTCTGAGGACAGAATGTCGAGCGTCTGCGGGCTAACGCGGTAATCGGGGCAGCGCCAGCCCTTGATCGTGGCGCCGCAGACATCGTCCAGTACCGTGGCGGTCTTGCGCACCATGGCGCGCTCGCGCTCGGGGCTGGCGGTGCGGATGCGCTCGAAGCTGTAGCTCATGCCGGCGATCTCGTGGCCGGCCTTGTGCGCGGCGCGGACCGCGTCGGGATATTTTTCTGCGGTGGTGCCGCAGACGAAGAACGTCGCCTTCACGTCGAGCTTGTCGAGCACCTCGAGAATGTTCCAGATGCCGGTGCGCGCGCCGTACTGCACGGCGCCGCCGACCATGGCGTTGGGGCGGTCGCCCGGCAGCAGCGGCACGCCTTCGCCCGATTGGTGCTCGAACGTCAGCGCAACCGGCAAGCGGACGCCCGACGGCCAGCGCACGTCCGAGATGGCTCCTATTTCTTTCGCCATGGCCGGCCTCTTTTACATGCTGAGTGCGGGTGCTGTCACCGCCCCCGGCGGTTGCGCTTCTTTGCCGCGTGCGCTGGCTTGCGGCGCGCGATCACATCGCCCCATTTCTTCTCGATCTCGCGCGCTTCGTCAGCGGTCAAGGCAGAGGTCGGCGGGTACCTGTCCTTCCAGCCGAACGGCCGCACCGCCTCGATGATCGCCTTGGAGTGCGAGGTGATGCCGGCGTTCTTGTGCTCGGGCGGAATGCGCGGATCGAGCGCCGAGCTCCAGGCGTTGCGCACGATGTCGATCTGCTCGGACGGCTCGCAGCGCGTGGTGATCGCCCACATCACGTCGGCGAGGTTCGAGGGATCGACGTCGTCGTCGACCACCACCACCAGCCGTCCCATGTAGCTGTTGGCGGCGGCGATCAGCGCCGCGCGCTTGGCGTGGCCGGCGTAGCGCTGCTTGAGCGCGACCACGGTCATGAGCTGCGCGACATGCTGCCAGACCCCGACCACGTCGGTGACGCCGGCCATTTCGAGATTGCTCCAGATCGAAGCGGCGCGGAACGGCAGGCCGAAGTGAAACCGCGGCGGCTTCATCGGCGGCGAGCCGAGCAGGATCGGGTCGTCGCGGTGATGGATCGCCTTGACCTCCATCACCGGGCACGGCCGCGCGTCGGCGGCGTAGTAACCGGTGAACTCGCCGAACGGACCTTCCGGCAGCGACATCTTGCTCGGGGGCAGCAGCTCGCCTTCGAGGATGATCTCGGCCTGCGCCGGCAACGGCAGCTTGGTCACCGGCCCGGCGAACACCTCCAGCGGCGCGCCCTTGATGCTGCCGGCGAAGTCGTACTCCGACTGGCCCTCGGGCAGATATTCGAAACCGGCGATGAACAGCGCCGGGTCGGGACCGTTGACCACCGCGACCGGGCAGGACGTGCCCTTGTCCCAGTATTTCCGGGCGATGATGGCGCCGTGCCGGCCCTGATGGTCGAACTGGATCGTGACCTTGTTCCGGTCGTGCACCTGCACCCGATAGATCGAGGCGTTGATCCAGCCGCCGTCGGGATCGCGCATGATGACCAGGGAGCCCGAGCCGATGTAGGGCCCGCCGTCCTTGCGGTGCCAATAGGGCGCCGGCAGCGCCGCCATGTCGACCTTCCTGCCGGCGAACGAGTTCTCCATGAACGCCGCCTTGCGCACCAGGCGGGGCGCGCGCGCCTTCAGCTTCTGCCGCTTCTGCATCCAGGCCTTCAGCGCATCGAGCGGCCGCAGCGCCGGATCGAGGCCGAGCGCCAGCGCCGCCCGCTGCGGCGTGGTGGTGGCGTTGGTGAAGATGCGAAAGCCCGCGGGAAAGCCCTTGATGCGGTCGAACAGCAGCGCCGGGCACTCCGGGGTGCCGGCCGCCACCTCGGTGATGCCGCCGATCTCGTAGCGCTGGTCGGCGCCGGCGATGTGACGCAGCGCACCCAGGCTCTCCACCTGCTTGATGAAGCCGCGCAAATCCTTGTACATCAAAACAGTTCCTCCAACACCGTCATGCCTGGCCTTGTGCCGGGCATCCACGCCTTGTCTTGCTTGTTGCCAAGACGTGGATGGCCGGGACAAGCCCGGCCATGACGTGGCAAGAATTGTTGCGATTTGACCACAGGGAGTTCTCATGCGCTATATCGATGCCTTCAATCATTTCAACCCGAAGCGGTACTTCGACGCGCTGCTGGAATCGCCTTCGGGACAGAAGGACATCGGCAAGCGGGTGCGCGGCATCCCTGCGCTCTACGATCTCGATCTGCGGTTGAAGGTGGTCGAGCAGTTTCCCGACTACAGCCAGGTGCTCTCGCTCGGCCTGCCGATGGTCGAGCGGCTGTGGGGGCCGGACCAGTCGCCGGAGATGGCGAAGATCGCCAACGACGGCCTCGCCGAAGTCGTCGCCAAGCACCCCAAGCATTTCGCCGGTTATTCCGCGGCGCTGCCGATGAACGCGCCGGAGGCCGCCGCCAAGGAGGCCGAGCGGGCGCTGAACAACGGCGCCCACGCGATCCAGATCGGCACCAACGCCAACGGCGGGCCGATCGACGGCAAGGAGTTCTGGCCGATCTACGAGATCATCGAGAAGTCCGGCAAGCCGATCCTGCTGCACCCGGCGCGCTCGCGCGAGATGATCGACTACGGCGGCGAGGCCAAATCGAAGTACGAGATCTGCAGCGTGCTCGGCTGGCCCTACGAAACCGGCGTGGCGCTGTCGCGCTTCATCTTTTCCAAGATCATGGACACCTATCCGAACCTGAAGATCATCTCGCACCATCTCGGCGGCATCATCCCCTATCTCGACGGCCGCATCGCGCACTCATTCGACCAGATGGGCGCGCGCACCTCGGACGAGGACTACGAGGCGCTGCGCAAGAGCCTGAAGAAGCGGCCCTACGACTATTTCAAGGATTTCTACGGCGACACCGCGATCGAGGGCACCCGTGCGCCGATGGTCTGCGGCCTCGACTTCTTCGGCGCCGACCACGTGCTGTTCGCATCCGACTGCCCGTTCGACAAGGAGAAGGGGCCGGGCTACATCCGCTCGACCATCGCCGTGCTGGAGTCGATCGAGATGCCGCAGGAGGCGCGCGAGAAGATCAGCTACAGGAACGCGCAGAAGATGTTCGGCGTGACGTGAGGCTTCGCTTCGCCGAACGGCGGCCCGCTACCGCGAGGTCTTGGCCGGAGCGGCCGGACGGACGTTGCCCCATGGATCGGGCTTGTCGGCGTTGATCTGGTTCTGGTTCTTGGTGTTCTTGATCACGTTGCGGTAGGCCTTGTCGGCCTCGGCCTCGCGCCGCTTTTCCTCGTCGGAATAGCGGGTGCGGCCGCCTTCTTCGGCGCCGCCACCCATCGAGAACTGGGCATAGGCCGGCGCGGCCAGCAACGTGACGGCGACAGCCGCGAACGCAAACTTTCTCATGGTCAGGCTCCCGCTTCGGATTGCGCTGGCCTCCCCGGCGCCGCGCAACATGACCGAAATATTATGACCAAAATATAGTGTATCGGCCCTTAAGAGGCCAGCCGCCGCCCGGGATTGTGGGCAATGCCCTTAACGGGCCACGAGATTGCGCAAATCCTTCAATCGGCCCTGCGCAAACGCCTCCAGGTTCGGTTCCACCACCGTGAGGGTCTGCTCGACGAAAATGTCGCTGCGCCCGCCCATGTTGGGGGTGATGACCACGTTCGGCATGTGCCAGAGCGGGTTGTCCTTCGGCAGCGGCTGCTGCTGGAAGATGTCGAGGCCGGCACCTGCGATCTTGCCCGCCTGCAGGTGCTCGATCAGCGCCGCCTCGTCGAGCACGCCGCCGCGCGCCAGGTTGATCAGGAACGCGGTCGGCTTCATGCGCGAGAGCACCATGGCGTCGACCAGGTGATGCGTCTCCGGCGAGTACGGCACCAGCAGCATCAGGAAGTCCGCGCGTGCCGCAACCTCGGCCAGTGCGCCGCGCGGATGCACTTCGTCGAAGTTCGGCGCCGCGCCGCGGCCGCCGCTCACGCCGAGCACGGTCATGCCGAACAGCTTGCAGCGCGCAGCCAGATGCTCCCCCAGCACGCCAAGCCCGACGATGACGATGATCTTGCCGTGCAGCAGCGGCGCGCTCCACGGGTCCCACTTCGCCTCCGCCTGGTTGCGGCGCAGCCGGTCGATGTCGCGGTTCAGCGCCAGCATGTGCAGGAACGCCATCTCGCTCATCTGCGGCCCGTGGATGCCGCGCGTCGAGGTCAGCAGCACATGCGGCGGTAGCACGCCTGGCGGGGTGAGCGTGTCGGTGCCGGTGGTCAGGGCCTGGATCCATCTCAGGTTCTTCGCCGCGGCGATCATGTCGCGCGAGATGTGGTGGCCGAGCGCGACGATCACATCCACATCGGCGGCGAGAGCCACGGCGTCGTGATGCGAACTGGTATGGTGGAAGGCGATATCGGGAAAGCGCCGCGCCAGCCGGTCGCGATAGTGTTGCGCGTTCACGTCCAGGATGAGAACCTTGATCGTCATGTGTGCCCCTGCAAGCCGCGGCGCTGTCGGGTAGGATAAAAGCCCGAGGAACGCAATAAGACCAGCCGGAGAGTGGAATGACCACCGAACGAGTGAAGACGCGCGTCTCCGACGCCGAGATGGAGCGCCGTTGGAGCGCGGTCCGCAAGCTGATGGCCGAGCGCAACATCCAGGCGCTGATCGCCTACGGCACCGAGGATTGGCTCGGCGGCCACGCGCGCTGGTTCACCGACGTTCCGACCCACAACGGTTACGGCCGCACCGTGGTGTTCCACGCCGACGGCCTGATGACGGTGATCGACCAGGGCCCGTTCGGCCGACGGCGCGAGTTCGCGGGCAAGGATGTCTATCACCGCGGCGTCGGCGAAATGATCTACACCTCGTTCTTCTCGTCGGTGCATTACACGACCGGCTACCAGGGCGACATCGTGCGCGAGGTGATCAAGAAGCGCGGCTACAAGACCATCGGTTTCGTCGTGCCCGGCACCATGCCGCACCAGCTTGTCCAGTCGGTGACGCGCGATTTCGACGGTCTCACATTGGTCGACATCACCGATGGGATCGACCGTCTGATCGCCATCAAGAGCGAAGAGGAGCTGAAGCTGCTGCGCGAAAGCGCGACGATGCAGGACGCCGTCTTCGACAAGGTCATCAAGACCATCAAGCCCGGCATGCGCGACGTCGACGTCACCGCCATGGCCTATGCCGAAGGCTGGGTGCGCGGCTCTTCGCAGGGCATCTATCTCGGCGGCTCGGCGCCGATGGGCAAGCCGTCGTTCCTGGTCGGCCGGCATTTTCAGGACCGTACATTGCAGAAGGGCGACAACCTGAGCTTCCTGGTCGAGGTCAACGGCCCGGGCGGATATTTCACCGAGGTCGGCCGTACCATCGTGCTCGGCAAGGCGTCGCAGGAGCTGCTGGACAATTTCGCGGCGGCGAAAGAGGCGCAGGACTATTCCGCCGGCCTGCTCAAGCCGGGCGCCGCCTGCCGCGAGGTGGCCAAGGCGCACGACGACTTCATGACGTCGAAGGGGCTGCCGCCGGAGCTGCGGCTCTACAGCCACGGCCAGGGCTACGACATGGTGGAACGGCCGCTCATCCGCGCCGACGAGCCGATGGCGATCGAGGCCGGCATGTGCCTCGCCGTCCACCCGAACTACGAGCTGCCGAACCTGTTCATGATCA
>CAMDEB010000227.1 GCA_945893085.1 Rhodoplanes serenus
GTTCCACCGCGCCAGCGCGGCCAGCACGCGGCGGGCGAGCCCGCGGTCCGGCGTCACCAGCGCCGCGGTCTTGTCTTTGTCCGCGACCGCCTCGCGCAGCGCCACCGCGATCGCCAGAGCTTCTTCCTCCGCGTTGGCGGCCTCGATCACGCAAACGCCTTTCAGTGCCGCATCGGCGTGGCTGGCGAACTCGTTCTCGCCGAGGCGCTGCTGCCAGAGCTCGGTCGACGCCGAAGGCCGCAGCGCCTCGGAGACGAGACGTTCGCGGCCATATGGCGCGGAAGGCGCCAGAACCTCCACCGAATCGCGCGCGATACCGATGCGGCGCAGCAGCGCCTGCATGGCGAATTGCGGATGGCCGTGCGTGGGATCGAGGCCGTCGCCGGATGCATCCGGCTTCTTGCCGGCGATCATCTCCCACGACGGCGCGTCGAGATCGGTGTCGAGACCCGGGAGTACGACGGCGCCGTGCGGCAGCTTGGCGATCGTCTCGAGCAGGAATGCCGTGGCTGGCATCGAGCCGGTCGAGCCCGCGGCGATCACCGGGCTGGTGCTATTGGCGAGCCGCGCCCGCTCGGCCTCGATCCGCCGGTCGCGGCGCTCGGCCGGTTCGATCCTGCCCCGCTCGGCGAGCTCGTTCGGCCAAAACTCACGCGCGATCTTTAAAAATTCGAGGGTCTTCTGCCAGTAGACATCGAGGTTATCGGGCACCAGGCCGTTGAGTTTGTCCCACGACACCTGCCGGGTCGTCATGTCGTCCATCAGCCGGGCAAGATCGCCGGCCAGCGCCAGCGCCGCGGCGGGACTCTGCGCCACCAGCGAGGCGCCACCGCCCGCGCGCATGCCGGGTGTGGCCACCCATTTCAGGATCAGTTGGGCCAGCAATGCCCTGCGCTGAAAGCCGCCGAGCGCCTCGGGCAGTTCGAGCGCGGCCGCCGCGATGTCGCCAGCGACGGCTTCGGCGAACGCGATCTCGTCCTCATCGACGTCGCCGATCGGCACGATACGCGGCAGGATCGCGGCATCGCCCTTCAAGGCTTCGAGAAAGCCGTCGCGCGCCAGCCGGCAGGCGCGCCGCGTCGGCAAGTAGAGCGTCGCGCTGGCGAGCGCCAGCGGATCGCGCGATGCCGGGAAGCCGGGCACCAGCCGGCCCTCCACCAGCGCCGCGATCAGCGTCGGCAGGAACGGCGCCGATGCGGGGATCGTGCAGACGCGAGGCTGGGGAGGGGCCATGCCGAATCATACACGGCTTTTGCGACGCAACGGCGGCGCTACGCCGCGCTGGCGACGATCGCGGCTTCCGCCTCGGCGATCGCCTCCGGCGTGCCGACATGCATCCACACGCCTTCGAGCCGCAGGCCGTGCAGCCGTCCGGCCTCGGCGGCACGGTCGAACAGCAGCGTCAGCGGAAACGCGCCCTCCGGCGCGCCGGAAAACAGCGCGGGCGCGAGCAGCGCCGCGCCGGCATAGACGAAGGGCGCGACCTCGCGCTCGCCGCGCCGCCGCAGCCGTCCGTCGGGCGCCATGGCAAAATCGCCGCGACCGGAATAGCCGATGCTGTGCGCGGTCGGCGCCAGCAGCAGGAGCGCATCCATGACGGCCGGATCGAATCTCGCGGCCAGCCGGTCGAGATTGGGCGTCACGCCGTCGATCCATAGCGTGTCGGAATTGATATGGAAGAACGGCTCGCTGCCAAGCGCGCCGAGCGCCTTGATGACGCCGCCGCCGGTGTTGAGCAGCTTGGCGCGCTCGTCCGAGATGACGATGCCCGGCCGCGCGCGGCCGGCGAGATGGCGCTCGATCAGGTCCGCCATGTGGTGGACGTTGACCACGGCGCGTTCGACACCGGCCGCGGCGAGCTTGTCGAGCACATGATCGATCAACGGCTTGCCGCCAACCGGAACCAGCGGCTTGGGGATGCGGTCGGTGATCGGCCGCATGCGCTCGCCGAGGCCGGCGGCGAGCACCATGGCGTGGCGGGGCTTGGCCATCAGGCTCTCCGCGATCCTTTAAGCGTTCGGCGCCGGGACGTGGACGCCGTACCACGCGTTGAGCGGCGCCAGCGACGGGTGCGCCAGCGACCGCTGCAGGTAGCGCCATACGCGGGGGATATGTCGCAAATATTGCGGCTTGCCGTCGCGGCGGTCGAGCCGCGCGAAAATCCCCAGGATCTTCGAGGCGCGCTGCGCCGCCAACGTGGCGTAGGCTTTGATGAAGCTCGCCGGATCGAAGTTCGGATCCATCTCGCGGCGGGTGCGGACGTAGCGGCCGAGCAGCGTGACCTCCAGCTCCTCCGGCACATCGACGCGCGCGTCCTGCAACAGCGAGGCGAGATCGTAGGCCGCGGGACCCATCACCGCGTCCTGAAAATCGAGCAGTCCGACACGCGCGATATCATGGCGGTCCGGCAGCCAGATCAGATTGGGGGAATGAAAGTCGCGCAGCACCCAGGTGGAATGGCTGTCGATCACCGCCTGCAGCGCCTCGCGCCACAACGCGACATAGACCGCGCGCGTGCTGTCCGAAGCGGCGACGCCGAGCCGCGGCAGGTACCAGTCGAACAGCAGCTCCGCCTCCATCAGGAAGGCGTCCATGTCGTAACGCGGCAGCCGGTACTCGACGTGCGGAGCCACGGCCAGCAGGTCGGACAGTTGGTGGCTGTGCAGCGCGATCAGCGCGTCGACCGCGGCGGCGTAACGGTCGTCGATCGGCGCCGGCGGATCGCCTTCGACCACCGTCTCGGCGCCGAGGTCCTCGATGATCAGCAGGCCATCGTCGAGCTCGGCCTCGAGGATCTGCGGCGCCGAGAATCCGAGCTGGCGCAGTCCGTTGGCCACGGCGACGAACGGTTTGGCGTCCTCCGCCAGATGCACGATCGCGCTGTAGGGCTTGCCGTCTCGCACCGGCGGCCCGTCCGGCCGGCGCGGCGAGTTCATCAGGATCGCGCGATGCTCGCCGAGCTGGAGCCGCTCGTAGGATCGCGACGATGCATCGCCCTGGATGCGCTCGCGCTCGGCTCCGGCGAAGCCGGTGGCCTCGATGAAGCGGCGAATGGCGAAGATGCGATCGGCGCGCGGTCCAAAGTTGCCGTAGCCGGTGACGCGGGCGTTGCGGTGCTCGGGGCCAAGCTGGGGCGCGAGCGAGAACGCCACGTCAAGCCGGTCGGCGGGCAGGAAGCCGGCGGCGCGGTCGGGCCATTCCAGCAGCACCAGGGCCTCCCTCGGCAGGTCGTCGAAGCCAAGCTCGGCAAGCTCCCCCGGTCCGTCGAGACGGTAGAGATCGGCGTGCACCACCGGGAACCGCGGTAGCTCGTAGCTCTGCATCAAGGTGAAGGTCGGGCTCGGCACCGGAATCGACGGGTCGCCGGCGAGGTGGCGGATCATGGCGCGGGCAAATGTGGTCTTGCCGGCGCCGAGATCGCCGGACAGCGTCACCAGATCACCGGGCTCAAGCGCGGCGGCGATGTCGACGACCAGCCGCAGCGTCGCCTGCTCGTTCGCAAGCGCCACCGTGTAGCTCGATCCGCCGGACGTGGTCGGGAGCATCCTGCACCGCGTATCAGGTCGTTCAGGCGGCCGACCGCTCGATCCGCTGCTCGAGCGGGAACGTGCATGTCACGGTGGTGCCGCTGCCGACCGTGGAGTCGAGCGACACCTTACCACCGTGCAGCTCGACGAAGGAACGCACGATCGACAGGCCGAGGCCGGCGCCACGGTGGCGCGAGCCGTACGATTGAGTCTCGAACCAGTCGAACACCCGGTCCGTCATGTCGGCCGGGATGCCCGGACCGGTGTCGGTGACCGCCAGCACGATGGCGTCGGGACGCCGCTCGGCCGAGAGCGTCACGGTGCCACCCGCCGGCGAAAACCCCGCGGCGTTGGCGAGCAGGTTGAACAGCACCTGCCGAACGCGCCGCTCGTCGGCGGTGAAGCTGCCGATATCGGACGTGGCGCGAATGTCGAGCGTGACCCCGTTCTTGCCGACGCGGTCGCGGATGCCCTCGGCGGCCGCTTCCATGGTCTTGCGGATGTCGACCTCGCCGAGATTGAGCTTCATCGCACCGGCGTCGATGGTGGCGAGGTCGAGGATGTCGTTGATGATGGCGAGCAGCGCCGCTGTCGAGGAGTTGATGTAGCCGAGATACTCGCGCTGCTTCTCGGTCAACGGCCCGACCGCGGGCTCGCCGAGGAAATGTCCGAAGCCGATGATGTTGGTCAGCGGCGAGCGCAGCTCGTAGGAGACATGATGCACGAAGTCGACCTTGAGCCGGTCGGCGGCGACCAGCGCCTCGTTGCGCTCGCGCAGCACGCGCTCGACGTTGACGGTGTCGGTGACGTCCTGGAAGGTGACGAGCGTGGCGCCGTCGGGCAGCGGCACGGTGCAGAGATCGACCGCGCTGCCATCGCGGCGTTCGAGCCGGCCGGATACCGTGTTGCGATCCTCGATCGCGGTGATGGTGCCGTGCAGCCGTTGCCACAGCGTCTCGTCGCCGTACAGCGCGCGGCACCAATCGACCACCGCCTCGATGTGCGGCCGCGCGTCGAGCGCGATCGGCTCGAGCCGCCACATCCGCGCGAAGGCGGGATTGTACAGCCGCACCCGGCCGTCGCTGCCGAACACCGCCACCGCTTCGGCGAGGTTGTCGAGCGTCTCGCCCTGCACGCGGATCAGGGCGTCGTAGCGCCGCACCAGTTCAAGCCGTTCGGTGACATCCTCGAACAGGTAGGTCACGCCGCCTTGCGGATTGGGCGTGGTGACGACGCGCAGCGTGCGGCCGTCGGGCAGATGCCACGGCTGCTCCTTCGCTTCGGTCGCGCGATAGGCCTCGTGCAGCGCCGTCTTCCATTGCCGGAAGTCCTGTTCTTCCGGCAGCTTGCGCGAGGCGCGCAACTGGTCGAGCACGGCGGAATCGGTCGGCGTCTGGTCGAGGACGGCGGGGTCGAGGTCCCACAGCGAACGATACGCCGTGTTGTAGAAGGTGAGCTTGTGGTCGGCACCGAACGTCGCGACGCCGGTCGCGAGCTGGTCGAGCGTGCGGCGGTGCGCGTCGCCCATCCGGGCGATCTCGCCGCGCATGGCCTCGATCTCGGTCGCGTCGATGCCCAGACCGGCGCTGCCCTTGCGGGTCGGCACGTCGAGCACGTCGAAGGTGCGCCGGCTGCCGGCGACGATCGCGGGAAGCCGTCCGGCGTAGGGCTTGCCGGCGGCGCGGGCGCGGCTTGCCTCCTCGCGCGCCGGACGGTCCAGCAGCTCGAGGCCGCGCGTGAGCGCGTCGGCGGCGTCCTTCGCTTCGACCGCGCGCGCGTAGGCTGAGTTCACGAACACCAGGGCGCCGGCGATGTCGCGCGCCCAGACCGGCGACGGTAGCGCGTCGATCAAGGAGCGCAGCGATTCCATGTCGCCGGTCAGCTTCTCGTGGCGGGCGGTGAGCCCGGCAAGTTCGCGCTTGAGGCCGCCCACATCGCGCAGCCGCAGCACCGCGCAGCCGCCGATCGCGCGGCCATCGGCTTCGATCGCGTGGCCCGCCAGCGTCATCAGCGGCATGGCGAAGCTTTCGCCGCGGGCGCGCAACGCGTCGACCGCGCGCTCCATCGCCTGGGCCTTGTCGGGCTCGAGCCATGTGCCGAACGCCAGCACGCGCTGTGGCACCGTGGCCGAGGTCACCAGCGAGGTGTCGCCGAGGATGTCGGGCTCGTTGTCGGCGGCGGCCCAGGACACCAGGATTTGCGCTTCGGACAGCAGCAGCGCGTGCAGGCGGTCGCTTTCGGCCTTGAGCGCGGTGATCCGATCGCGGAACGCGGCCTCCGACGATGCGCCGCGCATGCGCGTGCGGACCAGCACGATCGCCGTGGTGACGGCGAACAGCAGCACGCCCAGCGTCAGCGCCAGCGCGGTGATCTCGTTGCGGTCGAGCGCGGACAGGGCGTGGAGATAGACGCCGAGGGAGTACAGCGCGGGATCGTCGGCGCGGGCCGGCGCTGCCAGGACGCCCAAGGCGGTCAAGACAGCAAGGCTCACGCGGAATCCGCGTCGCCGCGGACGAGCCCACAGACCCCCGCTCGTCACCCGGATCGTCTCCGGCATGCCCAATGGCCCCCGCGCAGGCGATCTGCGCCCTATCGCCTACGAATCATTGGGACATTAACCCCAAGGCGAATCGCGCCGTAAGAGTCCAGACCGTGAACGGCAGAATGAGGCCTGAGCCGTTGCACGCCGGCCGATGGCTCGACGGATGAATGTGCGAATGGAGCTTTAGGTGGCGGCGTCTTTGAACGGCTCGGCGCGGCGCGCCAGATCCTCGACGTTGATGCGGCTGAGCGCGGTCGAAAACGCCCGTTCCGCCTGCGAGACGGCGGGCTTCACCACCTCGTTGAACAGCGGCGAACTCGACAGCGCCGGGTCGTTGTTCTCCTCGATGGTGCCGGCCGCGCGCAGGATGTCGTCGGCGGTGATGCGGCGGCGCTCGCGCGCCAGCTCATAGCCGCCGCGCGGCCCGCGGATGCCCTTGAGGATGCCCTCCCGGACCAGGGCCTGCAGGACCGGTTCAAGATGGCGCGCCGGCAGGCGATGGCGCAGCGCCAGCGCCTTCGCCGAAACCGGCCGGCCTCGGCCATGGAGCGCCACGTCGATTACGGCAGCAATTGCCAGCAGACCTTTTCGAGAGAGCAGCGCCATGAACCCCGGTCGTCATTATAATGCATAACGGTATGATATTACGGACGACACTAGCGGCTCTTGTCAATCGCCCCTGTGCCCGTGGAACCGAACCCACCCGCCTCACGCCCCGTTTTATCGAGGGTTTTCGTCTCTAAAAGCTGTGCATGCGCAATGGGCGCGATTACCAATTGGGCAATCCGCAAGCCGCGTGCAACCGCAAATGATTCGCCGCCTAAATTAACAAGAAGCACGTGTATTTCTCCGCGATAGTCTGAATCGATGGTGCCGGGGGAATTCAGCACGGTGATTCCGTGTTGAATGGCGAGGCCGGAGCGCGGGCGGACCTGGCCTTCGGTGCCCGGAGGCAGCGCCAGGGCGAGGCCGGTGGGGATCGAGGCGCGCGCACCCGGCGCGATGATCACCGGCGCATCCTTGGGCACCGCGGCGAGCAGATCGAGCCCGGCGGCGTGTTCGCTCTGATAGGCCGGCA
>CAMDEB010000228.1 GCA_945893085.1 Rhodoplanes serenus
CGTCGGCGTTCAAAATTCAATATCTCGGCAACGAGGCCGGATTGCCCACGCTGCGCGACATCGAAGCGGTGGCGGCCGAATTCGATCAGGCCCGTCCGCGGCCGGATCGGCTGAAAGCGGCGGCGACCTCGCGCAGCCTCTGATCGTCACGCAATGTTTCGAGCGCGGCCGGCGGCCACCACCGCCAGTTCGGATGCTGCCGCACAGTTCCCGGCACTTATTCACGTTTCATTTTGCGCCATTGATGGCTTGGACCATCGCTCCGGCAGCGGCGGCCGGTCTGAGGCCGCCTTCGCGCACCAGCGTCCGCCAGGTGAAAAAGCTCAGCGCCAGCCGCAGCACCGCGCGCTGCTTCATGCTCAACTTCGCGCCGAGCACCTCCTGATAGGCCGCCATATAGGGCCCGAACCGCAACTCGGCGATTTCTCTCGTCAGCTGATGATATTCGGCGTCGCGCAACACGCATGCGAGTAGCTCGGCGTTGCGTTCATACCAGCCATAGAGCGCAGCGAGGCCGACCCGGAGTCGCTCGTGTCGATCCTCGATGCTCCGCCACGCCCCGGCCTCAGGCGGAGGATCGCGCTCCTGCGTCAACCCCGAGCAGGCGAGATAAAGGCTCCGCTCATCCGGAAAATGCGCATAGAGCGTATGGCGCTGAACGCCGGCCCGCTCGGCGATCATGCTGATGGTGGTGCGCGCCGGCCCGACGCTGCCGTGCAACTCCACGGCGGCTTCGACGATGCGCCGCCGGGTCTCCGACTGCTGCTCGGCGCGGCGCTTTTGGGTGTAGGTCCGTGCCATGTCAATTTCATTACACTATCATGTGCAATCATTATTGACAAGCCCGAAAATTTTGATACACATGGCTGTGCTATGAAATGTTGACAACAACCCTCGTGCCCAGGAGACGCACATGGAGACCAAGATCGCTGAAATCGCCGACGGCATTTACCGGCTCTCGACCTACGTGCCGGACCTCGCCCCGCCCGCCGGCTTCGTCTTCAACCAGTTCCTCGTGCTCGGCGACGAGCCGCTGATGTTCCACACCGGGCTGCGCAAGATGTTCGCGCTCAACCGGGACGCCGTGAGCCGCCTCATTCCGCCCGAACGCCTGCGCTGGATCGCCTACGGCCACTTCGAGGCCGACGAGTGCGGTGCGATGAACGAGTGGCTCGCGGTCGCGCCGCAAGCGCAAGCCGCGCACGGACAGACCGGATGCATGGTGTCGCTCAACGACTTCGCCGATCGCCCGCCCCGCGTGCTCAGCAACGGCGAAGTGATCGACCTTGGCGGCGGCAAGCGGGTCCGCTTCATCGATACGCCGCACACCCCGCACGGCTGGGACGCCGGCGTGCTTTACGAAGAATCGACGCGAACCTTGCTGTGCGGCGACCTGTTCACCCAGCTCGGCAATGGCCCGGCGCTGACCGAGAGCGACATTGTCGGCCCGGCGATCGCCGGCGAGGACTTGTTCCAATACTCGTCCTTGAGTCCGGGCATGGGAACGACGATCCGCGGCCTTGCACGGCTATCGCCGCGCACGCTGGCGCTGATGCATGGCCCATCCTTTTCGGGCGATGGTGGGGCTGCACTGCGCGCTCTGGCGGACAACTACGACCGCCGCACGTCCGACCGGGGGCTTGCCGTCGACAAGATCAAAGCTGCCTAGGGCGCGGACGTGCCGTCAACAGGCGCGGTGACGGCGGCGTTCGCGCATCAGAGCGAAAGCAGCGTGCTGCCGCGCAGTTCTGTGCGGTGGCGGAGAGGGAGGAACCGTATTCCAACGTTCTCTCGCAGAAGTTCTAACGCTTTCGCACGAGTTAGCATTCTGGGCGCGTGAAAAGCCCACCGCATCGAGCCGCTACTATTTCCGACACTCTCTCAATCTAAGTCGGCTAAGTGTGACGGCCCCGGTCCGAAGGCTCGCCTCGCGCCTGCTGCTTCGGCCGCAACGCTGCCCATTCGAGCAATTCGTCAAGTGCCGGGCACATGGCTTGTCCCCACTTGGTCAGCGAATATTCGACCTTGGGTGGCACCTGTGGGTAGACGGTTCGGGTGACTATGCCGTCGCGTTCTAGCTCACGCAGTTGCTGGATCAGCATCTTTTGCGAAACACCAGGAATTGCTTTCTCGAGCTCCGAAAACCGCAGAACACCGCGCGCGAACAAGTGGAACACAATGACCATCTTCCACCGCCCCTCCAACATGCGGAATGCCTCTTCGATGCCGCGCGCCGCCATATCGGGCGTGACATCCTGAAGCTTACCCGTGGGTGAGTACCCTACTTTTTTGTCTGTTTTTGCCATATTGGCAGCATATCATCAGATTGGGCGTATTCCAGCAGTCAATGGAAGAAGCCCATGACACCCGCCCTGCCAGACATTCTTGAGCGCTATTTCGAGGCGCAAAACGCCCACGACATCGACGCGATGGTTATTTGCTTTGCACCGCATGCCACCGTTCGCGATGAGGGCCACGACATCGCTGGCGCCGAGGCAATCCGTGCCTGGAAAATCGAAACGAGTGCCAAGTACCGCATCACCGCAGAGCCGGTCGAAAGCTGCATCGAAGCTGAAAGGACCGTCGTCGTTGTGAATGTCTCGGGCGCGTTCCCGGGCAGCCCGGCAAATCTGACCTACCGCTTTGGCTTCTCCGCCGACGGCCGAATCAGTGCTTTGGAAGTTCGGTAATGAGCGACATTCTCGAACTTGCCGGACTGCGCGCGCTAGTCACAGGCGGCACAAAGGGAATCGGACAAGCCGTCGTTGCTCGGTTCCGCGAGGCTGGCGCGAGGGTCCTCGCCACCGCACGCAAGCGACCGGATTGCCTCACGCCCGAAGACCTTTTCGTGGCCGCCGATGTCGCTTCTGCCGAGGGCTGCGCGGTCGTCACGAACGCGGTGTGGCAGCAACTCGGTGGCGTCGATATCATCGTTCACGTCGTCGGCGGCTCCTCGGCTCCTGGCGGAGGCTTCGCCGTCCTCGACGATTGCGAATGGCAGCTTGCGCTTGACCAGAATCTCTTTCCGGCGGTCCGGTTGGATCGGGCCCTGTTGCCGAAAATGCTGCATCAAGGCTCCGGCGTCATCGTTCACATCACCTCGATCCAGCGGCAGTTGCCGCTGCCAGAGTCCACCATTGCGTATGCGGCGGCCAAGGCCGCGCTCTCCAACTACAGCAAGGGCCTGTCCAAGGAGGTGAGCCCGAAGGGCATCCGTGTGGTCAGGGTGTCGCCGGGTTGGGTAGAGACGGAAGCGGCCGTGCGACTGGTCGAGCGGCTGGCGAAGGCGGATGGCACCGACTACGAGACGGCACAACGAGGTTTAATGGGGTCGCTCGGCGGCATTCCGATTGGCCGGCCGACCAAGCCGAGAGAAGTCGCAGACCTAGTCGCGTTTCTTGTATCATCGCGCGCTGGCGCGATCACCGGTACGGAATACGTCATCGATGGCGGAACCGTCCCCACCGCCTAAAACCAGTTGCGATCGTGGGCATTCAAGTACTTGATCGCGAAGCGACGGTCATCGTTCTTGGGACGATGCGCAGCAGAGCGAAAATGTGCGAGTTGCAGCGAAATTCTGCGCGGTGGCGGAGAGGGAGGGATTCGAACCCCCGATACGGTTGCCCGTACGCCGCATTTCGAGTGCGGTGCTTTCAACCACTCAGCCACCTCTCCGGAACCTGGGCGATGCGTTGAAGCGCGCTCTATCTATCGAAGGAAACCGGCGCAAACAAGGGCGGAGCTAGTCGGTTCCCGCGAGGCCCGCCTGCCGGACGATCGCGCCCCAGCGCGCGATCTCGGACTGCAGGAACGGCTTGAGCTCGGCCTGGGCCGGCGGCGAGACGATCGGCAACAGGCCGAGCCGGATGAACTCCTGCTGGACATCGGGGCTTTGGGTGATGAGGCGAAGCTCGGCGTGCAGCTTGTCCACGATCGGCTGCGGGGTCTTCGCCGGCGCGGCCAGCATGAACCAGGACACCGCGCTGAATTCCTTGGCCCCGATCTCGGCCAGGGTCGGCACCTCGGGAATGGCCGGGACGCGCTCCGCCGTGGTCACGCCGAGCATGCGCAGCTTGCCGGCCTGGGTGAGCGGGATCGCGAACGGCACCGGCGAGAACATCAACGGGATGTGCCCGCCGGCCACGTCGTTGATCGCCGGCGACATGCCCTTGTACGGCACGTGCGTCATCGGCACGCCGAGCACACTCTGCAGCAGCACGCCGCCGAGATGCTGTTGGGTGCCGGGCCCGGCCGAGCCGTAGGTCAAGCCGCCGGGCGTCGATTTCGCGAGCGCGCCGAGATCCGCGAGCGAGCGCACCGGCAGCGCCGCATTGACCACGAGAACCTCCGGAATGCGAACGATCAGCCCGATCGGCACCAGATCGTTGAGCGGATCGTAGGACAGGCTCTTGTGCAGCGAAGGATTGACCGCCATTCCGGTGTTGTTCACCACCACCAGCGTGTGGCCGTCAGGCGTGGAACGCACGACCGAGGTGATGCCGACGACCGAGGCCGCCCCCGGCCGGTTTTCGACGATGAATGACTTGCCGAACCGCTGCTCAAGCTTGGTCGCGATCAGCCGCGCGAACAGGCTGTACATGCCGCCCGGCGCCGACGGCGCGATGACGGTGACGGTGCGGCTGGGATAGTCCTGCGCCTGGGCGAACACCGGTTGTGCAAGCGGCAGCAGCAGCGCTCCCGCGAGCAACACGGAACGAACCTGGATCACCATCGTACCCTCTTCGCTATTCGATCCCCGCCGCGCCGGCCTGCTGCACAACCTTGCCCCAACGCGCGATCTCGGACTTGACGAAGGCCGCGAGCGCCTCCGGCGATTCGCTTGCGACCGGCGCGAACCCGCGGCGGTTCAACTCATTCGCAGTGGCCGGGTCGCTGACGATGGCCTTCAGCTCGGCGTTGAGCCTTTGCAGGATCGGCCGAGGCGTCGCGCCTGGCGCGACGATCATGTGCCAGGACGCGGCGTCGTATCCCGGCACGCCCACCTCGGCGAGCGGCGGGATGTCCGGCGCCATCGGCGCGCGGGCGGCGGTGGTGATGCCGAGCACCCGCAGCTTGCCGTCCCGGACCAACTGCACCGAGGCCGACTGATCGACTAACATCAGCGACACATGCCCGGCCACGACATCGTTCAACGCCGGCGCATTGCCCTTGTAGGGAACGTGCGTCATCTCGATTCCCAGCATGCTCTTGAGCAATTCGGCGAACAGATGGGCGGCCCCGCCGGGCCCGTTCGAAGCATAGGTCAGCGCGCCGGGCTTGGTCTTGGCGAACGCCACCAGGTCGGGAACGGTCTTGATCGGCAACGACGCATTCACCACCAGGATGAACGGCGACACTGCGATCATCGCGATTGGCGCCAGATCCTTGGTGGGATCGTAGTTCAGCCGCTTGTGCACGCTGACGTTGATCGCCATCGTCGTGCTGGTGGCATAGAGCAGCGTGTAGCCGTCGGCCGGCGCGCGCGAGGTGTAGGTCGCGGCGATCGCCGAGCCCGCGCCCGGCCGATATTCGAGCACGAACGGCTGGCCCAGCCGCCGCTCGAGGCCCTGCGTCAGCGTGCGGCCGATGAAGTCGGTCCCGCCGCCCGGCGGATACGGCATCACCAGCGTGACCGGCTTGATGGGATAATTCTGGGCATCGGCCGGCACCGCTGCCAAAACCACGACAGCGGCGAGCACCGCAACATGCACCGTCATCCTGAGGCGCCCGCGCGCAGCGCGGGCCTCGAAGGATAGACGGCCCACATGTTGCAACGCCGTCGGCCGTTCATCCACCGATCTCGGGTTTACCCGAGATCGAAACTCAGATGCGCAAGTCGGCCACGGCCGACTTGCGGTGGCTCGCTTCGCTCGCACCTCAGGATGACGGAGATAGAGTGGTGTCATAGCAGCTACTGCGTCCCTTGGATGCCGACCTGCTTCACCAGATCGCCCCAGCGTTGAATTTCCCGATCGAGATAGCGCTTGAGCTCGTCGGGCGACGGCGAGTCGATCGCGTCCAGGCCCATCGTCAGCGTCTGCTGCTTGAACTCCGGCGTCGCCACGATGCGTTTGAACGCGGCGTGCAGCCGGTCGACGATCGGCTTGGGCGTGCCGGCCGGCGCCACGATCATGTGCCAGGACACCGCTTCGAAATCCTTGAAGCCCAGCTCATGCAGCGTCGGAACGTCGGGCACCGTGCCGATCCGGTTGAGCGAGGACACCGCGAGCGGGCGCAGCTTGCCGTCGGCGGTGAGCGACTTCGCGAGCGGCGGATCGGTGAACACCATCTGCACGTGGCCGGCGACGACGTCGTTGGTCGCCTGCGGCATGCCGCGATACGGCACGTGCGTCATCTTCAGGTCGGCGGCGCGCTGGAACATCTCGAACGCGAGATGCGGCGTGGCGCCGATGCCGGTCGAGCCGTATGAAAGCTGCCCCGGCCGCTCCTTGACGTGCTGGATCAGCTCCGGCACCGACTTCACCGGCAGCGACGGATTGACCGACAGCACGAAGCCGAGCTTCGTCGTCAGCGCGATCGGCACGAAGTCCTTGGCCGGATCGTAGGGCAGGTTCTTGTAGACCGTCGCGTTGGTGGTCAGCGTGCCGGCCGGCACGAAGAACAGCGTGTAGCCGTCGGGCGCCGACTTCGCCACCGCGGTCGCCGCGATCACCGTGCCGCCGCCGGTGCGGTTCTCGATGATGATCGGCTTGCCGAGCGCCTCGGACAGCTTCGGCGCGAACTGGCCGCGCGCCAGGATGTCCATCGCCCCGCCGGCGCCGAGCGGCAGCATCAGCGTGATCGGCTTGTTGGGATAATCCTGCTGCGCACTCGCGCCGATGATGCCCGCGCAGGACAGCCCGAGCGACAGCGCCACCAAACGTGCGAAGCGCATCTCATCCTCCCCCCTGCCCGATCCTTTGCCGGATGATTTTGCAGGCGTCCGGTCGGTCCGACTTTAGCGCAACACCACCCTGACGGGTAGCCGATCGGCTGCCGTTGCATTGCGCCGGGCCGTCGGATCAACTGGCAGCGCCGCAGACCCTCGGGGACACGTTCATGGCCATTCCGAAGACCGCCTATCCGGCGCCGTTCAACACCACGCGCGCGAGCCACATCGTGCTCACAGTG
>CAMDEB010000229.1 GCA_945893085.1 Rhodoplanes serenus
CGACCACCAGGCGCGCATCTGTCACTCCACCACGGTCGCAGGTGTCGCGAACACCTGGGGCTACGGCGCAATGACCAACAGTTACAACGACATCCGAAACGCAAAGACCATGGTCATCATGGGCGGCAACCCGGCCGAAGCCCACCCGGTGTCGCTGCAGCATCTCCTTGAGGGCAAGGAGCTTAACAAAGCGAATTGGATCTCCATCGACCCGCGCATGACGCGCACCGCGGCCCATGCCACCGAATACGTGCGGCTGCGTCCCGGCACCGACATCCCGGTGATCTGGGGCATGCTCTGGCACGTGTTCAAGAACGGCTGGGAGGACAAGGAGTTCATCAGGCAGCGCGTCTACGGCATGGACGACGCGCTGAAGGAAATCCAGAAATGGACTCCGGAAGAGGTCGAGCGCGTCTCCGGCGTTCCGGGCGCGCAGCTCGAGCGGGTCGCGAAAATGTTCGCGACCGAGAAGCCGGCGACGCTGATCTGGTGCATGGGCGCGACCCAGCACACGGTCGGCACCGCCAACGTGCGCGCGTTCTGCACCGCGCTGCTGGCGACCGGTAACGTCGGCAAGTTCGGCACCGGCGCCAATATCTTCCGCGGCCACTGCAATGTGCAGGGCGCCACCGACCTCGGCCTCGATATCGTAACGCTGCCGCTCTACTACGGCCTCGCCGAAGGCGCGTGGCGGCACTGGAGCCGGGTCTGGGAGACCGACTACGCCTGGATGCAGGCCCGCTTCGCCTCGAAGCAATTCATGGAGATGCCGGGCATCCCGTCCACCCGCTGGTTCGACGCGACCACGTTGCCGAAGGACCAGGTCACCCAGAGCGACAACATCAAGGCGATGATGGTGTTCGGCCACGGCGGCAACACCATCACCCGCATGCCCGAGGCCAACAAGGGCATCGAGAAGCTCGATCTGCTGGTCGTAGTCGACACCGTGCCGACCACCTGGGCCTCGATGTCCGATCGCAAGAACGGCACCTATCTGCTGCCGTGCGGCACGCAATTCGAAAGCCGCGGCTCGCGCACGGCCTCCAACCGCTCGCTCCAGTGGTACGAGCCGGTGGTCAAGCCGATCTTCGAGGCGAAGGACGACTACGAGATCATGTATCTCCTCGCCAAGAAGCTCGGTTTCGCCGAGCAGATGTTCAAGAACATCAAGGTCGAGAACAACCTGCCGGTGGCCGAGGACATCCTCCGCGAGATCAACCGCGGCGGTTTCTCGACCGGCTATTGCGGCCAGTCGCCGGAGCGGCTGAAGACCCACATGGCGAACCAGAAGGACTTCGACCTGGTCACGCTGCGGGCCAAGGACGGCCCGGCCAAGGGCGACTACTACGGTCTGCCGTGGCCGTGCTGGGGCACGCCGGAGATCAAGCACCCCGGCACCCACACGCTCTACAACCCCAACCTTCATGTGAAGGACGGCGGCGGCACGTTCCGCGCCCGGTTCGGCGTCGAGCGCGTGGTCAAGGTCAAGGTGATGGAGAACGGCGTCGAGGTCGAGCGGGACGTGAAGCACAACCTGCTCGCCGAAGGCGCCTACTCGGTCGGCTCGGAGATCCAGGACGGATACCCCGAGTTCACCTACGCCGTGCTCAAGCGGCTCGGCTGGGACAAGGACCTCACCGCCAATGAACTGGCGACCATCCAGCGGATCGGCGGCAACAACCCGGACACCGTGTCCTGGGCGATCGATCTGTCCGGCGGCATCCAGCGCGTCTGCCTCAACCACGGCGTGATGCACTACGGCAACGCCAAGGCGCGGGCCAACGCGTTCGGCCTGCCTGACGCGGTGCCGGTGCATCGCGAGCCGATCTACACGCCGCGCATGGAGCTGGTGTCGCAGTATCCGACGCTGCCGGACGCCCGGCAGTTCCGGATGCCCAACATCGGCTTCACGATCCAGAAGCAGAACGTGGAGAAGGGCGTCGGCAAGGACTTCCCGATCATCCTCACCTCCGGACGTCTGGTGGAATACGAGGGTGGCGGCGAAGAGACCCGGGCCAACAAGTGGCTCGCCGAGCTGCAGCAGGACTCGTTCGTCGAGATCAATCCTGCGGACGCGGCGGCCCGCGGCATCAAGGACGGCGCCTGGGTGTGGGTCACCGGCCCGCTCAATTCCAAAGCCAAGGTGAAGGCGCTGGTCACCGAGCGCGTCGGCCGGGGGGTGGCGTGGATGCCATTCCACTTCGGCGGCTGGGACCAGGGCGTCGATCGCCGCGACAAGTACCCCAAGGGCGCCGATCCATATGTGCTCGGCGAGAGCGTGAACTCGGTCACCACCTACGGCTACGACCCGGTGACCGGCATGCAAGAACCCAAAGCCACGCTTTGTGAAATCAGAGCGGCATAAGGAGCAACGGTCATGGCACGGATGAAGTTTCTCTGCGACGCCGATCGTTGCATCGAATGCAACGCCTGCGTCACCGCCTGCAAGAACGAGCACGAGGTGCCGTGGGGCCTCAACCGCCGGCGCGTCGTCACTATCAACGACGGCCAGCCCGGCGAGCGCTCGATCTCGATGGCCTGCATGCACTGCACCGACGCGCCCTGCGCGGCGGTCTGCCCGGTGAACTGCTTCTACACCACCGCCGACGCGGTGGTGCTGCACTCCAAGGACCTCTGCATCGGCTGCGGCTATTGCTTCTACGCCTGCCCGTTCGGCGCACCGCAGTATCCCAAGGTCGGCAACTTCGGCTCGCGCGGCAAGATGGACAAGTGCACCTATTGCGCCGGCGGCCCGGAGGCGGACAACAGCCCCGCCGAATACGCCAAGTACGGCGCCAACCGGCTCGCCGAAGGCAAGCTGCCGCTGTGCGCGGAGATGTGCTCGACCAAGTCGCTGCTCGCCGGCGACGGCGAGATCATCGCGCAGATCTACAAGGAACGCGTCGTCAAGCGCGGCTACGGCTCCGGCGCATGGGGCTGGAAGACGGCCTACAAAGAGACGATCGCCTCGTAATGAAGTTCGGGCGGTGACGCGGCACGCCGCAGCACCGCCCGAATTGTCAGTCTTGCGGAACAGAAGAATTCAGGGAGGACGTGGCATGGCGCGACTGTTCGCACACGCTCGCATTATCATCGGCGCACTGGCGCTGCTGTTCGTCGTCGCGGCAGCGGCGCCGGCGATGGCGCAGCAGCCGACCTCGGTCAATCCGACCGCGGCCGCGGTGAACGAGGATCAACTCCTGCGGCAGCTTAACCAAATTTCCGGCCGCTGCACCCTTCCCGACCAGAAGGCCTGCACGATCGAGCAGCCGGGGGGGCGCGACTGGCGCGACTTCCACCAGGTCACGCTGCCCTGGATCGCCGCCATCGCCATCCTCGGCATGCTGGCCCTGCTGGTGGTGTTCTATCTGATCCGCGGCATGGTGAAGATCGAGAACGGCCGCTCCGGCCGCGTCATCGTGCGCTTCAATTCACTCGAACGCTTCGTGCACTGGGTGACAGCGACCTGCTTCATCATCCTGGCGATCAGCGGGCTCAACATCACCTTCGGCAAGACCTTGCTGCTGCCGCTGATGGGGCCGGAGGCCTTCACCGTTTGGTCGCAATGGGGCAAGTACGCCCACAACTATCTCAGCTTCCCATTCACCATCGGCGTGGTGATGATTTCGCTGATCTGGATCGCCGGCAACGTCCCGAACCGGATCGACGTGGAATGGCTCAAGCGCGGCGGCGGCATCGTCGGCAACGACCATCCGCCGGCCGAGCGGTTCAACGCCGGCCAGAAGCTGATCTACTGGATCGTCGTGATCGGCGGCACCGCGGTGGCGGTCACCGGCTATCTGCTGATGTTCCCGTTCTACGGCACCGACATCGCCGGCATGCAACTGGCCCAGGTGATCCACGGCATCGTCAGTGGCCTGTTCGTCGCCGCCATGCTCGGCCATATCTACATCGGCACCATCGGCATGGAGGGCGCGTTCGAGGCGATGGGCGAAGGCACCGTCGACGAGAACTGGGCCAGGCAGCATCACGCGCTCTGGCTCGAAGAGGAAAAGGCCAAAGGACATGCGCCTTCGGGCGCCGCCCCTCGAGCCACCCCGGCCGAATAGGCGGGACCTGCATCGACCTTACGAAGCGCCCGGCGGAAACGCCGGGCGTTTTGCTTTTTGGGGAGTGGACGAACGCCACACGTCCGGTGTCATGCGCGGGCTTGACCCGCGCATCCATCCTTATCGCGAAAAAGATGGATGGCCGGGTCAAGCCCGGCCATGACAGCGGAGCGCGGTGCGCAAGAAGCAGGTCAATTTCGGCCGACACTGCTATAACCCCCGCATGCGCATCATCGGACTGGCAGGCTGGAGCGGCTCCGGCAAGACCACGCTGATCACCAAGGCGATCCCGTGCCTGATCGCGCGCGGCTGCCGGGTCTCGACGCTCAAGCACGCCCACCACGGCTTCGACCTCGACCAGCCGGGCAAGGATTCATTCGTCCACCGCATCGCCGGCGCCACCGAAGTGGTCATCAGTTCGGCGAAGCGTTTCGCCATCCTGCATGAGCTGCGCGAGGAGCCGGAATGGGACCTGCCCGAGCTCTTGAAGAAGTTTTCGCCGGTCGACCTGGTGCTGGTCGAAGGCTTCAAGCGCGACGCCTTCCCAAAGCTCGAAGTGCACCGCGAGGCCAACGGCAAGCCGCTGCTGCATCCTGACGATCCGCACATCATAGCCATCGCCGCCGACCGGCCGCTGCCGCAGGCCAAGGCGCCGGTGGTCGATCTCGATGACATCGAGGCGATCTGCGACATCCTGCTCAAGCAGGCGATGCCGCTCGAGGCCGCGGCCGCCGCGATGCGGAGGGCGTGATGGCGCAGCTCACCGACGACTGCTTCGCGTTCTCCGGGCCGCTGCTGCCGGTGGCCGACATGGAGCGGATGATCGCCGAGCGCGTCGCACCGATTGCCGAGACCGAGGGCGTGCCGCTGCTCGCGGCGCGCGGCCGCGTGCTCGCCGCTGCCATCACCGCGCCGCTCGACCTGCCGCCGTTCGACAATTCCGCGGTCGACGGCTACGCCGTGCGCCACGGCGATCTCGACGCCAAGGCCGAAACCCGGCTCGCGATCGCCGGCCGGCTGACCGCCGGCAGCGCCGCGCGGCAGCCGATCGCGCCGGGCCAGGCGATCCGCATCTTCACCGGCGCGCCGATGCCGGCCGGCGCCGACACCGTGTTCATGCAGGAGGACGTGCGCGTCGAGGGCGGCGCGGTCGTCGTGCCTGCGGGGCTGAAGCCCGGCTCGAACCGCAGGCTCGCGGGCGAGGACGTGCGCAAGGGCGCGACCATGCTGCCGGCGGGCCGGCGCCTTGCGGCGCAGGACGTGGCGCTCGCCGCCGCGGTCGGGCTCACCAGGCTGACGGTGCGCCGGCGCGTTCGCGTGGCATTGTTCTCGACCGGCGACGAGATCGTCGAGCCAGGCAGCCCGCGGCCGGATGCGGCGCTGTACGACGCCAACCGCTACCTGCTGACCGGCATGCTGGAGCGGCTCGGCGCCCAGGTGACCGATCTCGGCATCCTCAAGGACGATCCCACAGCGCTCGCCGTGGCGATCCGCAGCGCAGCGCAAAACCACGATCTGGTGCTGACCTCGGGCGGCGTCTCGACCGGCGAGGCCGATCACGTACGCGATGCAGTCGAGAAAGTCGGCCGGCTCTGGTTCTGGCGCGTCGCCATCAAGCCCGGACGGCCGGTGGCGATGGGCGTCGTCCCCGGGGCAAGCCCGGGGACCTCTGCGGCGTTCGTCGGACTTCCGGGCAATCCGGTGGCCGCGTTCGTGACCTTTGCCCGCGTGGTGCGGCCGCTGCTGCTGCGACTCGGCGGCGCAGCGCCGGAGCCGCTCACCGCGCTGCCGGTGCGGCTCGCGTTCGCCTACAAGAAGAAGCAGGGCCGGCGCGAGTACGTGCGGGTGGCGCTGCGGCCCAGCGCCGACGGCGGCTTCGAGGCGGTGAAGCACCCGCAGGAGGGCGCCGGTGTGATCAGCTCGCTGACCGAGACCGACGGCTTGGCCGAATTGGCCGAGGACACGACGACGCTCGAGCCGGGCGCAACCGTCGGCTTCCTGTCGTACTCGACCCTGATGGGCTGAGCGCCGCGATCAGATGCGGACGCTGGCCGAAGACGTATAGGCGGCGTCGACCGGCCGGTTGACCTGGTCGAGAATGATGGCGCAGCCGATGGCGACGACGAGGGCAGCGGCACAGGCGGCAATAAAGGTGCGCATGAAATCCTCCCGCTCCATAGTCCCGAACCATGGATTTGGAACGATTATGATCTGCGCGCCCCAGATAGCAAGGGCTCATGCATCCGGATGTTGCGCCGCGATGCGATCGGCGGCGGCGGCGTCTTCCGGCGTGTTGACGTTGAAGAACGGATCGACCGGCGTCGGCGGCCAATCGGCCAGCGCGACGCCGTGCCGCGCGGTCCAGATCTCGATCTTGCGCAGTCCCTCCTCGGTGAGCGCCCGGCGCAGGTCTTCGCGCAGCCCGACCGGCCAGAGTGCGACCACCGGGTGCCGCCACTCGCCGGAGCGGGCGCAGGCCAGCGGCTGGCCTGACTCCTGACGCGCCCGGTGCAGCCGCGCCACCAGGTCCCTGGGCAGGAAAGGGCAGTCCCCGGGCACGCTGGCGAGGTAATCCACGTCGGGCGCATGCGACGCGGCCCAATCGAGGCCGGCGAGAATGCCGGCGAGCGGTCCTGCGAAATCGGGCACGCTGTCGGCCACGACCGGAAGACCGGTCGAGGCGAAACGCGCCGGGTCGCCGTTGGCGTTGATCACCATCGCCCGGCACTGCGGCCGCAACCGGCCAAGCACGCGCTCGAGGATGGTCGAGCCGCCGATCCGGGTCAGCGGCTTGTCGCCGCCGCCCATGCGGCGCGCGAGCCCGCCGGCGAGGATGAGGCCGAGGGTTTGATCCGACGTCGTCATTGCAAAGCACAGACTCCGCAGCGAGGTCGGTCGGACTCCCTCTCCCCTTGGGGGACTGTTGCAGAAGTAGGTACTTTTGTGAATCGCTTGGCCATCACGATTCGGGGGCGGCGATGAGCGGATTGGGTTTTGGGGACTTGGCGGCGGAGCGGCTGCGGCGCGAGACAGAGTTGGATCGTATTGCGG
>CAMDEB010000230.1 GCA_945893085.1 Rhodoplanes serenus
TCACGCTGTTCTATGCGAAGTACGGTCACGACCTGCAACGCAAGTTCTTCGATTATTTCCTCAAGGGCCAGGACAACGGCTGGGACAAGCAGCCCAGGGTGCTGCTCAACATCCGCCATCCCGGCGAGAAGTTCGTGGCCCGCGCCGAGAGCGAATGGCCGCTGGCGCGCACGCAGTGGACCAAGTTCTATTTGCATCCGGACCGCGAGCTCGACCGCCAGCCGCCGGCCGATCCGGCGGCGCTCACTTATGAAACGACCAGCGACGGCGTCACCTTCAGCACCGAGCCGCTGGACCAAGCGATCGAGATCACCGGCCCGGTGGCGGCGAAGCTGTTCGTGTCGTCCGACACCACGGACGCAGACCTGTTCCTGGTGCTGCGGGTGTTCGATCCGCAGGGCAAAGAGGTGGTGTTCGTCGGCTCGAACGATCCGCGCGTGCCGGTCGGCCTCGGCTGGCTGCGGGCCTCGCACCGCAAGCTCGATCCGAAGGAGAGCAAGCCGTACCGGCCCTGGCACACCCATGACGAGGAACAGCCGCTGACGCCCGACGTGCCGGTCGAGCTCGATGTCGAAATCTGGCCGACTTCGATCGTGGTGCCGAAGGGCTATCGCTTCGCGCTTTCGGTGCGCGGCAAGGACTACGAGGTCGACGGCACCGATGCGGCGCTGCCGCACGCGCCCTATCCGATGAAGGGCGTGGGGCCGTTCACGCACACGAATCCGCAGGACCGGCCGCCGGAAATCTTCGGCGGCAAGAACACGCTGCACTTTGGGGCGGATCAGGCGCCCTACGTGCTGCTGCCGATCATTCCGAAGTAAACCTCCATGAAATCTTACATCCCACCCATCCCCCCGTCATGGCCGGGCTTGTCCCGGCCATCCACGCCTTTCTTGCTTTACGCAAAGCAAGGCGTGGATGCCCGCGACATAGGCGAGCGAAGCGACGCCGTCCTTCGGACGGCTATGCCCGGGCATGACAAACGAGAGAGGGTGCGATGACAGTCCGCGCAGCAATAGTCGGATTGGGCCGCTGGGGCCGTGCGCTGGTCAACGCCGTGCACGGCAAGAGCGACGACATCCGTTTCGTCGCGGCCCACACCCGCACCCGCGCCAGCGCCGAGGACTTTTGCCGCGACAAGGGCATCGCATTGCGCGACAGCTACGCGCAGATCCTCGCCGATCCCACCATCGACGCGGTGGTGCTCGCCACCCCGCACAGCCGGCACGCCGAGCAGGTGTTGCAGGCCACTGCCACCGGCAAGCACATCCATGTCGAGAAGCCGCTCACGCTCGACCGGCCGAGCGCGGAGGCGGTCGTCGCCGCCGCGAAGAAAGCCGGCATCGTGCTCGCGGTCGGGTTCAACCGCCGCTTCCACCCCTCGATCGTGGAGATGCGCAAGAGCTTGGCCGCGGGACGGCTGGGCGACGTAATCTCCATCGTGGCGCAGCACACCACCAGCACCGGACAGTTCATCGCCCCGGACAACTGGCGCGCGCAACCCGATGAGGCGCCGGGCGGCGCGATCACCGCCGTCGGCGTGCATTCAATCGATCACATGATCGAATTCGGCGGCCCGGTGCGCGACGTGCTCAGCGTGACCCGTCGCGTGATCCCCGGCCCATCAGACGACACCACCACCATCATGTTCCGGTTCGAGAGCGGCGCCACCGGCCTGATGTTCTGCTCGGTCGCGACGGCTACGACCTTCAGCTTCACGCTGTTCGGCAGCAAGGGCCTGGCCGAAATCTCGCTGCCGAACCTGCAGCGGTTCCGCTTCGTGCCGACCTCGGACACGGCGCCGGTCGGGCCGGTCACCGCGCCGCCCGACCAGATCGTCGAGTTTCCCGCCTTCGACATGCTCAATGCCGAGCTGGTCGAATTCGGGCGCTGCATCGCCGAGAAACGCCCCTACCCGGTCTCGATCGACCAGGTGCTGCACGGCATGGCCGTGTTCGATGCTGTGGTACGATCGGGCAAGAGCCAGAAAATAGAACTCGTAGGTTGAGGAACATGGAAAAGCTGATCATCACCGTCGCCGGCGACTCGCGCACCTCCTACCCGCACAACCATCTGTGCCCGACCCAGGAGGACATTCCCGGCGTGGCGCAGCAATACATCGACGCCGTGAACGCCGGCGCCGCGATCGCGCACATCCACGGCCGCAGGACGCTGGAGGAATCGATCCAGTCCGATGGCCGGCAGGTGTCGCGCATCCATCACGCCGACTGGAAGAAGCTGCATGACGCGATCATGAGCAAGGTCGATCCGATCATGCAGTACGGCGTCGCCTCGGCCCGCATCGAGGAGAAGATCGAGCTGATGAAGCTTGGCCCCGACATGATGGCGGTCGCCTTCAACGCCCACGACGAATACTTCCAGCCGGTGCCGTCACTGCCACCGAAGCGCATGATGGCGATCCACCCGGTCGAAGAGCTGATCGCTTACGCCAAGGCCGGCGAGGAGCACAAGGTCAAGATCGAGTGCGAGTGCTTCCAGACCGGTGCGTTCTGGCATCTCGATTTCGTGCGCAAGGCCGGCTACCTGAAGAAGCAGACCTACGTCACGCTGTTCATCGGCTGGCCGGGCGGCACCTGGATGCCGCCGACCGAACGCGCTTTGCAGTTCTTCGTCGACAACCTGCCGCCGGACGTCATCTGGAACGTCAGCGTGATGAACCCGGAGAAGCAGTGGGACATTCTCTCACTCGCTGTTTCGCTCGGCGGTCACGTGCGCGTCGGCTACGAGGACAATCCGTACATGGCGCCGGGCGAGTTCGCGAAGAACAACGCGGTGCTGGTCGACCGCATGGTCGGCATCGCGCGCGGCCTCGGCCGCGAGGTCGCTTCCCCGGACGAAGCGCGAAATATCTTGGGGCTGCAGCGGTCACAGTAATTTCATGCAGCAGCGTACTCTTGGCCAATCGGGGCTGAAGGTCTCCGCCGTCGGCCTCGGCGCCAACAATTTCGGCGGCCGGATGGATGCCGAGGCAACACGTGTCGTGGTGCACAAGGCGCTCGACCTCGGCGTGACGCTGATCGACACCGCCGACGCCTACGGTCCCGATGGCAAGTCCGAGATCTGCATCGGCCAGGCGCTCGGCTCGCGCCGCAAGCACGTGGTGCTGGCAACCAAGTTCGGCCTCGACATCCGCGGCAACCATCAGCTTGCCGGCGCCAAGCGCAACTATGTGATGAAAGCGGCCGAAGACAGCCTGAAGCGGCTGCGCACCGACTGGATCGACCTTTATCAGTTGCATTATCCCGATCCGGATACGCCGATCGAGGAGACGCTCCGTGCGCTCGACGATCTGATCAAGCAGGGCAAGGTCCGCCATGTCGGCTATTCGAACGCCTCGGCGGCCGACATGAACGCAGCGATGCAGGCCGCGAAGGCGCATCGCCTCACGCCGTTCGTCGCCAACCAGGACCAGTACAGCCTGCTGGACCGCCGCATCGAGCGCGAGATCGTGCCGGCGATGGCGGCGCATGGGCTCGGGCTGCTGCCCTACTTTCCGCTCGCCAGCGGCATGCTGACCGGAAAGTATCGCGGCGGCGCGATCCCGCAAGGCGCGCGGCTGAGCTACAGCAAGCGTCACGTCGACCGCTTCGTCAACGAGCGGAACTGGCAGCGCGTCGAGGCCCTGACCGCATTCGCCGAACAGCGCGGCCGCACCATTCTCGACCTCGCATTCGCCTGGCTGCTGGCGAAGCCGATCATCGGCAGCGTCATCGCCGGCGCCAGCACGACCGAGCAGATCGAAGCCAACGTCCACGCCGCAAGGGCGTGGACGCTCTCGCCGGAAGACCTCAAAGAGATCGACCGCATCACGCTATGACGAAGCGACGCGCCCTGGTGATCGGCGGCTCGGTTGGCGGATTGTTCGCCGCCAATCTGCTGCGCAGCGTCGCCTGGGATGCCGTCGTGTTCGAGCGCAACGCCGACGAGCTTTCCGGCCGCGGCGCCGGGATCAGCACGCATCCGCAATTGCACGACGTCATGCGGCGGCTTGGCATCGCATTCGACGATTCAATGGGGATTTCCGTCGACACCGTCGTCTTCATCGACCACGACGGCCAGATCTACGACCAGCGCGACACCGTGCGGGTGATGAGCTCGTGGGGGCGCGTCTATCGTTCATTGCGCGACAAGCTGCCGTCCGAGAACTATCGCCGCGGCATGTCGCTCACGCGCGTCGAGCAGGATGCGGACGGCGTCACCGCGATCTTCGCGGATGGCTCGCGCGAGCGCGGCGATCTTCTGATCGGCGCCGACGGCGGGCGCTCGACGGTGCGCGAGCTGTTCTTGTCGGACGCGCATCCGGTCTACGCCGGATACGTCGCGTGGCGTGCCATGCTCGACGAAAACCAAATCCCGCCGGCGATCCACGCCGAGATTTTCGAGCGATACACCTATTGCCTGCCGCCGGGCGAATTGTTTCTCGCCTATCCCGTCCCCGGCCGCAACAACGAGACCGAACCCGGCAAACGCGCCTACAACATCGTCTGGTACCGGCCGACCCACCCCGACAAGCTCGCGGACTTCTGCACGGACGCGTCCGGCAAGAGCCACGGCACGACGATCGCGCCGCCGCTGATCCGTCCCGATGTCATCGCCTGGGCCAAGGCGCAGGCGCGTGCGCTGGTCGCGCCCCAGGTCGCCTGGATTTTCGAGCACGATCCGCGGCCGTTCTTCCAGCCGATCTTCGACATGGACACGCCGCAGATCGTGTTCGGCCGCGTCGCGCTGCTCGGCGACGCCGCCTTCACCGTGCGTCCGCACCCCGGCGCCGGCACCACCAAGGCCGCGGTCGACGCAGCCTATCTCGCCGACGCCGTTTCCGAGCATGGGGTCGACGCCGGCTTGCAGCGCTATCAGCGCGTCCAGGGTGCGTTCGGCAGCGGGCTCGTGGCGCAGGGCCGGCGCGACGGCTCCTACATCACCGATCAGCATAAGCCCCGCGAGCAGCGCCGGAATCCGGACCTTACCTGGGGTGTCGACGACCTGATGCGCGACCACGAGACCCGCAGCGAAGCCGTGCTGAGGCTATTTAACGCCAGCCGCCGCATGGCAGAATGAGCCGAAATACGTCGGGGGAAACGTCCATGAGCTATCGCGAGGTCAGCGAAATCCGTGACGGCATGCGGATCGACTGGGACATGCCGATCAAGATGGACGACGGCCTGGTCCTGCGCTGCGACATCTACCGCCCGATCAAGGCGGGCAAATATCCGGTGCTGCTGACCTACGGTCCCTACGGCAAGTGGCTGCACTTCGAGGACCTCTATTCCGAGCAGTGGAACCGGATGGTCGAGAACCATCCCGACGTGCCAACGGGCTCGACCAACAAGTACCAATGCTGGGAGGTGGTCGACCCCGAAAAATGGGTGCCGGACGGCTATGTCTGCATCCGCGTCGACAGCCGCGGCGCCGGACGCTCGCCGGGCGTGATCGACATCTGGTCGCTGCGCGAGGCGCAGGACCTGGCGCAATGCGTCGAATGGGCCGGCGTGCAGCCGTGGTCGAACGGCAAGGTGGGGCTGAACGGCATCTCCTATTACGCGGAGAACCAGTGGCAGGCGGCGGCGCTGCAGCCCAAGCACCTCGCCGCGATCTGTCTCTGGGAGGGCGCCGCCGACTTCTATCGCGACATGGCGCACCACGGCGGCATCTTCTGCAACGGCTTCACGCACGACTGGTCGCGCTCGCAGGTCTACACGCTGCAGCACGGCCGCGGAAAGCGCGGCTTCAAGAGCCGCATGAACGGCGACTGGGTGTCCGGACCGCTCGAACTGACCGAGGAAGAACTCGGCGCCAACCGGAGGAATTTCTACGAGGACTGCCTGGCGCGGAAGCTCGACACCGACGAATACTGGCAATCGCGGATGCCGGACTGGTCAAAGGTCAAGGTGCCGCTGTTCTCCGCATCGAACTGGGCCGGGCAAGGCCTGCACCCGCGCGGAAACTTCGAGGGCTTTGTCCGCGCCGCGTCGAAACAGAAATGGCTGGAGTGCCACGGCCTCGAACACTGGACGCATTTCTACACCGACTACGGCGTCGGCCTGCAGAAGAAGTTCTTCGGCCATTTCCTCAAGGGCAAGGACACCGGCTGGAACAGGCAGCCGAAGGTGATGCTGCAGGTCCGCCATCCGGACAAGTTCGTCGAACGGCACGAGAAGGAATGGCCGCTGGCGCGCACGCGCTGGACCAAGCTCTTTGTCGATCCGGCGGATTTTTCGCTGTCGACCAAGAAGCAGAGCAAGAAGGCATCCGTCACCTACAAGGGGCTCGGCGACGGTGTCACCTTCCTCACCGAGCCGCTGAAAGCCGACACCGAGATCACCGGCCCGATCGCGGCCAAGCTTTGGGTGTCGTCGGCAACCGAGAACGCCGACCTGTTCCTGGTGCTGCGTGCGTTCTCGCCCGACATGAAGGAGCTGGTGTTCCAGGGCGCGCTCGATCCGCACACGCCGCTGGCGCAGGGCTGGCTGCGGGTCTCGCATCGCAAGCTCGACAGGACGCTCACCCTGCCCTACCGGCCGTATCACACCCACGACGAGGAGCAGAAGCTTCGCAAGAACGAGGTGGTCGAGGTCGACGTCGAGGTCTGGCCGACCTGCATCGTGGTGCCGGCGGGCTATCGGCTGGCGCTCACCGTGCGCGGCAAGGACTACGTCTACGGCGGCGGCGCGGGACCGGGATTGAAGACGCTGGGCGCGGTGTGGACCGGCGTCGGCCCGTTCCGCCACGACGACCCGCGCGACCGGCCGGCCGCGGTGTTCGGCGGCGACGTGACGCTGCACGCCGGACCGGGCCGCAACGCCTACCTGCTGCTGCCGGTCATCCCGGCGAAGTTGAAAGGCTGATCGCCCCGCTCAAGCCGCGGGCCGGCCCTGCTCGTCGATCTTCTCGGCGCGCATGCGTTCGTTGTAGCTGCCGACGTTGAGCCCGCAGACCTCGAAGCGCGCCATGTAGGCCATCAGGAACGAATTGACGCCCATGCGGAACAGCTTGCCGACGTCACCGGCGAGCAGCGCGGCGCGCTCCTCGTCGGTGAGATCGAGCGAGGCCAGCGCCTTTGCCGGATCGGCCTTCATGGC